>JANXPQ010000280.1 GCA_025357235.1 Betaproteobacteria bacterium | reverse complement strand
TGATCTCCGCAGCGCTGGCCGGGAACCAGCCGGAAGCGGCGTCGGGCGAAGACCTCGCCCGCACCTGCACCACACAAGTGGATCACGGCGGCGAGATCCTGCTTTTGCTGGAGGGTGGCGTCGACGATGCGCTGGCGCCTTAGCGTGTTCTCGATGACACGATCCAGATACGCGGACGTAAGCTCGACGGCGTTCGTCGGCACGGTCCGCGTATAGAGGCTGTTGAACCAGCATGAATCCGATTGGTTCCACGGCCCATCCTCGACGACAACATGATCGTGGATGCAATAACGCCTCGCTTCGGCGAACGTCCCGTCCGTGATCTGGTACATCCCGACCGCGCTCGACGCCGGCCGATACACATCGAACGGCTTGCGCCGCAAGGACCAACGCCAATACGTCCGCACCACCGGATTGCCCGAGCCTTCCACCTGCGCGAGCGCAGCGAGTAGATCGGGGGAGATGACGCTCGTCGAATGTTTGCGGAACAGCGAGCCGTATTCCCGCCAGGTCTCGGCCGGCATCTTGTACAGCGCGCCACTGACGGGGAAGAACAGCTCCGATGGTTTGCGCAAGACCTGGTAGGCGAAATTGAACCCGAGCCAGAGCGTGAAGACAATGACCGTCGCCACGGCCATCTGCGTGACGGGCGACAGGCGCTGGAACGCGCGCCACCAGCGCTTGCGCAAGTGCGCGCCCGGCCAGAACTTCGAGATGCTGAAGCGGCGCCTGCGTTTTATTCGAGGTTTGCGTTTTGTCGCTAAGGCGGAATGAAGGGGCACGAAGCGAAGTTTATTGCCTTTTACCCATACACCTTGCGTGATCCCCTTGCGGGACCGTTAACTGTTCCCCGTTCACTGCCGTTCACCCAGCCACTCCCGCGCAAGCGCTTCGTCGTCGAATAGCCGGATCTCCGCGCTGACAAAGAGATCGGACAACAGGGCCGTCCATACCATCGCGTTGTCCTCGCTGAGGATCGCCACGCGCCCCACGTCGTGGGCATGCTCGCGGGTGAACCGGAGATCTTCCAGCGCAACGTCCAGGGTGTAGCCCAGCATCCCGCGCAGGTCCATCAACAGATCGATCTTGCCCAGCAGCTTCAACTGGCTTTCGATTTCCTTTTCGAGTCGCTGGAAATCCGCGATTTCGAGCCGGGCGAATATGCCGACGACGGTCAGATTGCCTTCATGCTCGATGGTAATCATGCGTGATGTACTCCGGTAAAGGTATTAAATGCGAAGGAATGCGTCCTGCCCTTTCGGCTGCCCTTTGGACCCCTGCCTTTCCTTTCGGTTCGGTGACGCACATACGCTGACTCGATAGCCAACTACGATCCATCATTCCACGCCCTATACTGGCCGCTGCACCGTAGATGGAGCGAAGAAATGGTGAATCCAAAAAAATCAAGGCGTCTGCAGCTTCCGGCCAAACTGGTCGCCGTATCATGGCATGACTTGCTCATGATCGGCTTACCTGTGCTGCTGGTCACCTTGCTCGCCGCCTGGCTGGCCGTGAAGTTCATCGGTCCGGCGCCGCAGGATTCGATCGTGATGCTCACCGGGCCCAAGGAAAGCAGCTACTACAGCATCGCGGACCGCTACGCGAAGATCATAGCGCGCAGCGGCGTGAAGGTGCAGGTGGTCGAAACCGGCGGCGCGCAGGACAATTTGCGGCGGCTGGCCGACCGCAAGATTCGCGCCGACGTGGGGTTCGTACTCGGCGGCGTGACGGAATCCAGTGAAACCAGCGGCCTGATGTCCCTGGGCAGTGTGTTCGTCCAGCCGGTCCAGGTCTTCTATCGCAGCAAGGAGCCGGTGGATCGCCTCGTCCAGTTGAGGGGCAAGCGCATCGCCATCGGCCCCGAAGGCAGTGGAACCCACGCGCTGGCAATGAAATTCCTGGTTGCGAACGGCATGGACAAGGACCCCACTCCCCTGCTTGATCTGGACGGGGACGATGCGGCCGAGGCGCTCAAGCAGGGCAAGATCGACGCCGCATTCCTCATGGGCGAACTGGTGCGCGGCCAGGTCACACGCGATCTGCTCAAAGAGCCGGGGATCAGGCTGATGAATTTCCGCCAGGCCGACGGCTATCTGCGCCGCCTGAAATTTCTTTCGCGACTCACGCTGCCGGAAGGCGCACTCGATCTGGGCCAGGACCTTCCGCCGCAGGACGTCGAGCTGGTGGGTCCGACCGTTGAACTGATCGCCCGCGACAACCTGAACCCCGCGCTGTCGGACCTGCTGATCAGCGCCGCGCGCGAGATTCACGGCTCCGCGGGCATGTATCGCAAGGCCGGAGAATTCCCGGCGCCGCTGGCGCGCGATTTTCCGATCAGCGAAGATGCACAGCGCTTCTACCGTTCGGGGACACCGTTCCTGTACAAGAAACTGCCGTTCTGGCTCGCGAGTCTGGTGGACCGCATGCTGGTTGTGCTGGTGCCGCTGGTGGTGATCCTGATCCCGGTCACGCGCATAGTGCCGCCGCTGTATCGCTGGCGGGTGCGATCGCGCATCTACCGATGGTACGGTACGCTGATGGCGCTCGAGCGCGACATGCTCGCCGACCCGACGCCGCAGCACAAACAGGAAATCCTCAAGCGGCTCGACGAGATCCGCGACGCGGTGAACAATCTGCGCACGCCGCTTGCGTTCGCGGACCAGCTCTTCGTACTGCGCGAACACATCGGCGGGGTGCGCAATCGCCTGGCCGGGGAGCCGGAGCAGCAGCAGGAATGATGCAGGCCGCGCCGCCGGGCCCAACCGGCGGCCCTCCCGGTCCACTCGTTCTGTGCTGGAGCGCACGTATAGCGGCGCTTGGCGCCGCGAGGTTCGAGGGCCGAGGTTCAAGGGCCGAGTGAACTTCAAGGCTCTATGAGACTGAATGTTCTTACTCGAACCTCGAACCTCGGCCCTCGAACCTCTAGTTTTTACTGCGACTGCTCTTTCAGGTACTCGATGATCTTGCTGCGTGGCTCCGGTTTCTTCTGGCTGTAGAACATGTACGAACCCGGCACCATGGTCTGCGAACTCTTGATCCAGGTGTCCAGTTTCGCCTCATCCCAGACCACACCGTCCATTTTTTGGAGGAAGGATTTCGAGTAGGTATACCCGCTGAACGTGCCTGCTGTCCTGCCGACTATCCCGCTCAGCGGCGGGCCATAGATCGGCACCACCGCGAGGCGCTCTCCCGCCAGGTCATGCAGGCTGTCCGAATCCGACATCGCCACTTGCACAGGGCGACCCGGCGCCAAATTGCCGGTCTTCTGCGCCATGTTGCCATGACAGACCGAGCATTCCTTGTTGTAGAGCTGCAGGCCATTCATCTGGTCGAGATCCGCCGCCTGCGCGCTTGTCACGGCGAACAACACCAGCGGCAAACCGAACCCGAACGTTTTTGAGCCCATCGCTGTCACCCCTCTTTTGTCTGCGCTTCAATAGAAAAGAACCCTGCCGACCTTCAGTTCTTCTTCTTTTCGTCCAACCTCTTCTGCAAATCGGCAAACGGATTGTGGGTCGCGACCGGACCCTGATCGCCGGGACTTCTTCCCCTTGCCGCCTCGTCCGCCACCCTCGCATGCTCGTTCTCGTGGCAGTAGATGCAGAGCAGCTCCCAGTTGCTGCCATCCAGCGGATTGTTATCGTGATTATGATCCTTATGGTGAACCGTGAGTTCGCGCAGGCGCACGCCGGAGAACTCGCGGGCGCAGCGGCCGCAGATCCACGGATAGAGTTTGAGCGCGCGTTCGCGATAGGTGGCTTCGCGCTCGCTGCTGTGCCGGCGGGCTTCGGCTATGACGCGATCCAGGCGCGACTGATCGGGGACTGGGGACTTGGCCATGACCGGGAACTCAATGATCAGGGGAATGCTCACTTTACCAAGGGACGGGCGTGAATGTCGTGAATATCGTGAATGCCGTAAAAGCAGCGCCTTGCCCGGGGCGCAGTGCGCAGCGCCGATTTCCCCCGGCCTTTGCGACATTCACGTATTCACGACATTCACGGCCTCTTGCGGCCTTCACGGCATCCACGGCACCATGGTCGCCGGCCCGGTGGGCGCGAATGGAACCTCGATCAACCACAACCCGCCGGCTTCATGCGCGCGGCGCACTGCGGCGCCGACCTGATTCGCTTCGACGCGCAGGCCGTTTGCACCGAACGCTTCGCCGAGCTTCACGAAATCGGGGTTGACCAGTTCCGAGCCGATATGCCGGCTGCCGAACATGCGGTCCTGGTACTTCCGGATCGAGCCATAGGCGTTGTCGTTGAACACCAGCGCGATCAGGTCGAGGTTCTCCGCGCGTGCGGTCGCCAGTTCCTGCATGGTGAAGAGGAAGCCGCCGTCGCCGGAGATCGATACCACCGGCTGCTTCGGACACGCGAACTTGGCGCCGATCGCCGCCGGCAGCGAATAGCCCAGCGTGCCATACGTGCCGGGGTGGATGTGCGTGCGCGGCAGGTAGGTGTCGAGCAGCAGCGGCATCCAGTAGCCCACCAGCGTCAGGTCGTCCACGAAAATGGTGTCGTCCGGCAGCGCCGCGCGCAGATCCTCGATCAACGGCAGCACCGGACCGGCGCGCTCCACCAGGGCTGCGTGCTTGCGGCGACGAAAGTCCGCGGTGTCGAACCAGCACGCCCGATCCGTGCCGCCGAGCTGCGCGGCCAGTGCTTTCAACACGGCAGCCGCATCGCCGACGACGCCCACCTCCACCGGCCGGCGCTGCCCCACCATCAGCGGATCGATGTCCACCTGCACGATGCGGTTCGGAAACCGGGCGCCGACATTCGCGTCGGAGACCACGTCGATGCGCGACCCGACCACCAGCACGAGATCCGCCTTCGCGAGCAATTCGTCGTACAGGTTCAGCCGGCCCCAGCCGTCGCCGAGCGCAAGCGGATGCCGGTCCGAGATCGCGCCGCGGCCGAACACGCTGGTCACCACCGGCGCGCCCAGCAGTTCGGCCACACGCACCAGCGGCTGCGTGGCTTCCGCATTTTCCACGCCGCCCCCGGCGAAGATGAACGGGCGTTTCGCCGACTTCAGCGCCTCGGCCGCGCGCGCGATGGCCGCCGGATCGCCACCCGGCCGGCTATACACCTCGGGCGGCAGCAGCGCGACGTCGGCTTCGCCGCTCTGTACGTCCAGCGGCACTTCGATGTAGGCCGGCCGCGGACGCTTGCAGCGCATCGCGCGCATCGCCTCGCGGATGACCTTGGGAACGTCGCCCGGCGTCGACAGTCGCGTCGTATAACCGCATACGGCGCCGGCCACGCCCAGCGAATTGGCCAACTCGTGAAAATGTCCGCCTTCGCGTTCGAGCTGGGCCAGCGCGTTCTGTCCGCCGAAGACCAGCATGGGGGCCGACTCCGAATGGGCCATGCCCATGCCGGTCAACGCATTGGTCAGTCCTGGGCCCGGCACCACGAAGCACGCGGCGATTTTTCCGGAAGCGCGCGCATAGCCCGCCGCCATCAGCGCGGCGCCCTGCTCATGGCGCACCGTGACGGCACGGATCGACGGCTCGTCGAGCAGGCCATCGAAAAGCGGACTGTCGTGCGTACCCACGATGCCGAACACGTGCTCGATCCCTTCGGCCTTGAGCGCCGCTGCGACAGCGCGGCCACCAGTCATGCGTTGCATCTCTCCTCCAGTTTCTGTTTTTGTTTTCGTGCTTCTGGCCGTTGTTTCATCGCAGCGCGAGGCGGGTCGGGGAGAATCCTAGTGACTCGCCCTGCAAGACACAAGGCCCGCGCGCTTCGTTGCGGGGCCGAGCGCGCCCGCAGGATTCCTGCAAATACGCGGGCCTGACCGCGCAAAGTCCGGCTCCCGCAATCCCGCGGACGGTAGCCGGTGCTGTTGTCCTTGCCGCCTTTAACTTTGGCCTTTAACCTGCCTTTGAGCGTACGATGCGCCCCCGAACCGTTATCATCGATTCCCCCATGTCCGATACCCCCCCCGCCGCCCCCGAAACCACTTTCGCCGACCTGGGTCTGCCCGCGCCGCTGCTCAAGGCGCTCAACGACGTCGGCTACGAAACGCCCTCGCCGATCCAGGCGCAGACCATCCCGCCGCTGCTGCAAGGCAAGGACGTGCTCGGCCAGGCGCAGACCGGCACCGGCAAGACGGCGGCCTTTGCGCTGCCGGTGCTCGCACGCATCGATCTGCAAAAGAAGACGCCGCAGGCACTGGTGCTGGCGCCGACGCGCGAGCTGGCGATCCAGGTCGCCGAAGCTTTCCAGAAATACGCTTCCCACATGCGCGACTTCCACGTGCTGCCGATCTATGGCGGCCAGGAGTATGGGCCGCAACTGCACGCGCTGCGCCGCGGCGTGCATGTCATCGTCGGCACGCCGGGCCGCGTAATCGACCACATGGACCGCGGCACGCTGAGGCTCGACGCCCTGAGCTGCCTGGTGCTCGACGAAGCCGACGAGATGTTGCGCATGGGCTTCATCGACGATGTCGAGAAAGTGCTGAAGAAGACGCCGCCCACGCGCCAGGTCGCGCTGTTCTCGGCCACCATGCCGGCGGCGATCCGCCGCATCGCGCAGACCTACCTGAAGTCGCCGGTGGAAATCACCATCCGCAGCAAGACGTCCACCGTGGAAAATACGCGCCAGCGCTTCTGGATGGCCGGCGGCGGCGTGAGCAAGCTCGATGCGCTGACCCGCATCCTCGAGGCGGAACCCTTCGACGGCATGCTCGTATTCGTACGCACCAAGCAGGAGACCACCGAACTGGCCGGCAAGCTGGAGGCCCGCGGTTTCGGCGTGGCGCCGCTGAGCGGCGACGTCGACCAGAAGACGCGCGAGCGCACCGTTGCCCGCCTGAAGAGCGGCGACCTGGACATCATCGTCGCCACCGACGTTGCCGCGCGCGGTCTCGACGTCGATCGCATCAGTCACGTGATCAATT
>JANXPQ010000278.1 GCA_025357235.1 Betaproteobacteria bacterium | reverse complement strand
CCAGTGGACACCGAAGCATGGCGCGGGCGCCGGCACGGTGCCGCATGCCCACGACAAGTCGAAGCGCATCGCGCCGTCGATGTTGACCACCGACCTCTCGCTGCGCTTCGACCCGGCGTACGAAAAGATCTCGCGGCGTTTCATGGAAAATCCGGACCAGTTCGCGGACGCATTCGCACGCGCCTGGTACAAGCTGACCCACCGCGACATGGGCCCGCGCGCGCTATTTCGGGCCGGAGGTGCCGAAGGAAGAACTCCTCTGGCAGGATCCGATCCCCGCGGTCAATCACAAGTTGGCCGATGACAAGGACATTGCCTCGCTGAAGGCCAAGGTCCTGGCTTCGGGCCTGTCCGTCCCGGAACTGGTCTCGACCGCATGGGCGTCGGCCTCCACCTTCCGCGGCTCGGACAAGCGCGGTGGTGCGAACGGTGCCCGCATTCGTCTTGCGCCGCAGAAGGACTGGGAGGTCAATCAGCCTGCGCGATTGGCGAAAGTGCTCAAGGCGCTGGAGGGCATCCAGGGCGAGTTCAACAAGGCGGCGTCCGGCGGCAAGAAGGTTTCGCTCGCCGACCTGATCGTGCTGGCCGGCTGCGCCGGCGTCGAACAGGCCGCGAAGAACGCCGGCGTCAACGTGACGGTGCCCTTCGCGCCGGGCCGCATGGACGCCTCTCAGGAGCAGACCGACGTGGAATCCTTCGCCGTGCTCGAGCCGGTCACCGACGGCTTCCGTAACTACCTCAAGGGCAAGTACGCCATCCCGGCCGAGGCGCTGCTGGTCGACAAGGCGCAGCTGCTGACGCTGACCGCGCCCGAAATGACGGTGCTCATCGGCGGCCTGCGCGTGCTGAACACCAACGTCGGCCAGTCCAGGCACGGCGTCTTCACTCAACGGCCGGGGGCGCTGACCAACGACTTCTTCGTAAACCTGCTCGACATGGGCACGGAGTGGAAAGCGGTGTCGGACGACCGGAACGTGTTCGAAGGGCGCGACCGCAAGACGGGCGCGGTCAAATGGACCGGCACGCGCGTCGATCTGGTCTTTGGCTCCAACTCCGTGCTTCGCGCCTTGGCCGAGGTCTATGGCAGCTCGGACGCGCAGGCGAAGTTCGTCCAGGACTTCGTCGCGGCCTGGACCAAGGTTATGAACCTCGACCGCTTCGACCTGGCGTGATCGCAAAGGCCACGCCTTGAAGGTCTTCGCCAGCCAGGCATGACCACCGCGATCCTTGCCGCCGAAAAGCGGCTGAACGACGGCACGCCCCCCGACCCGCCATCCCTGGCGGCGGGGGCATCCGCGGGGACGGCTCCGCGCCTGCCGTTGCGGCGCGCTCAGACCTGTATGGTCTTCTTGAGCTCCGGCGGATTGACGAAAGTTTTCAGGAAGCTTTCTCCCGAGCTGCTGTCGAATTTCAAACCCGCTTCCTTGATTGCGGAGTCCGACACCTTTTGCAGCGGCGTGTACCGCGGATGATGATGCTCGATATAGGGATTGTTGCGCGCGGCGTTGTAGCAGAACAGTACCGTCCAGCGCCGGTTCGGCGAGCGATTCTGGTCCGAACGATGCAGCGTATTGCAATGGAAGAACAGGCCATCGCCCGGCTCCATTTCGGCGTACACGGTTTCCAGTTGCTTGAGCGCCTGCCCGACCCGGGTAGGCTCCGCGCCGACCTGGCTGCCCTGGATGACGCCGTGGTCGATGCGTCCCATCAAATGCGAGCCCCGCAACACCTGCAGGCAGCCGTTCTCCTTCGTGCATTTGTCCAGCGCCACCATCACGCTGGCCATAAGCGGAAACAAGCAACCGTTGTTGTACCAGTAACCGTAGTCCTGGTGCCATTCCCAAGCCCCGCCTTCGAAGGGATCCTTGGCGGTGAGCTTCGAGTGATAGTGATACACCTCGCCGCCCAGGAGTGATTCCATCGTGTCCACGATCCTGTGGCTGCGCGCGGCCAGCCCGTAAACGCTGTCACCCGGGTGATTCCATAGCACCATCTTGGTCGCCAAGCCTTGCGCGTCGTTGCGGTTGTACAGATTGCCGCGCACCTGCGGATCGGTTTCCATCGCCTTCTGCAACAGAACCGCCTCTTCGGGATCGAACAGCCCGCGCACCATGACAAACCCGTCGCGGTCGTAGGCGGCCCGTTGCTCGGGGGTGAGTACCGATTGATTCATCATTTCTCCTGGTTCGATTCGACCTTGTTCGCCGGCCAGCCCGCAAAAGTTTCGGAATTCTAGCCAAGACGGTTCTCCCCCACCAGTCATGGACCCGCACGCCATTCCAGCAGGCGTTATCCGCATCGCAGCAACATCTCGCCACGCGCTGCATTCGGTGCGTATGGCAGAATGCGATCAAACAAAAAAATCGACTGGAGGATTCAATGAAACGTTTCGATCCCATCACCCAGGCCCGCATCGACCTGACCGCCGCGTTGCGCTCGGCCGCGCGCATGGGCCTCAACGAAGGCGTCTGCAATCATTTCAGCCTGGAAATGCCGGGCGACCCCAGCAAATTCCTGATCAATCCGCAGGGTTTCCATTGGTCGGAACTCACGCCGGCCGACCTGATGGTGGTGAACGAGAACGGCATGGTCGTCGAGGGCAAGCATAAAGTCGAACCCACCGCGTTTTTCATCCACGGACGCATCCACCTCGGCAAACGCAAGAAGTGCGTCCTGCACACGCACATGCCCTTCGCGACGGCGCTGACGTTGCTCGACGGCGGCGAACTCGACGTATGCGCCAACCAGAGCGCCATGCGCTACTACGGCCGTATCGGTTACGACCGGGTATATGGTGGCGTGGCGCTTGCCAATGAAGAAGGCGATCGCATCAGCAATGCGCTGGGAGATAACAGCGTGGTGTTCATGCAGCATCATGGCGTGATCGTGTGTGGTGACAACATGGCCTACGCATTCGACGACCTCTATTACCTGGAGCGCTGCTGCATGGTTCAGGTTCTAGCAAAAAGCACCGGAGGCAAACTCAAGCACGTGCCCGAGAAGATGGTGGCCGAGGTCGCCAAACAGATCGAGAGCGAGCGCCAGCAGTCCATCCTCCACTTCGAGGCGCTGAAACGACTGCTGGATCGCAACGAGCCGGGCTGGTCGCGGCTGACCTGATCAGAGGCAGTCATCGCTTCATCAGCGCGCGGCCGGGCGAATCTCGCGCCGCAGCGCATCTTATCCAGGCATCCCGGGAGAAAACGTGCCACCAGATTCCGATCTTCGCATTGCCGTGCTGCCAGGCGATGGCATCGGCATCGAAGTCATGAATGTCTGTCTCGAAGTTCTGGATGCACTCGCCGCGAAGCTCGGCCATACCCGCTTCGCATGGACCCGGCTCGCCGGCGGTGCAATCGCCTACCGCGCTACCGGAACGGCCTTGTCGGACGGGGCGATGAAAGAACTGGGCAACGCCGACGCGATCCTGTTCGGGGCGATGGGCATGCCCGACATCCGCTATCCCGACGGCACCGAGATCGCTCCGCAACTGGACATTCGCATCCAGTACGAGCTGTATGCCGGCGTACGGCCAATTCGCGCCATGCCCGGAACAGCCGGCCCGTTGCGGGATCACCGCGCCGCACAAATCGATCTCGTGATCCTGCGGGAACAGACGGAAGGTCTCTACTATTCGCGTGGACGCGGCGTGATGCAGGATGCCGATACGGCGCTCGACACGATGCGCATCACGCGAGCCGGCTGTGAACGCGTGTTCGACTACGCATTCAAGCTGGCGGCACAACGGCGCAAGCGCGGCCGTCCGGGCGACGTCACCTGCGTGGACAAAGCCGGCGTGCTCAAATCCTACGCATTCATGCGCCGCGTATTCGAGCAACGCGCCGGCAACTTTCCCGGATTCAAGTCCGACTGCGCAAACGTCGATGCAACCGCGCTCAACCTCCTGCTCAAGCCCTGGGCAGAGCTGGCTCGGTTAGTTAAGACAGATTCCTGCGTTTCGTAAGTGAATTCCCTGCGGTTGCGGGTTTCTCCACCAGCGGAAGCCGATGGGTGACCTGGATCTGTTTCAGGCTGCTTTTGCTAAGGTTCGTTGGGTGAAGTATGCCTCGTCTGGGGTTCGATCGCCGAGTGCGGTGTGCGGGCGTCGAGCGTTGTAGAACTCAAGGTATCGTCCGACGCCGGCTTTGGCCGCGCTGACGCTGGCATAGGCGTGCAGGTAAACCTCTTCGTATTTGATCGAACGCCACAGCCGTTCCAC
>JANXPQ010000256.1 GCA_025357235.1 Betaproteobacteria bacterium | reverse complement strand
TGTTTCCCTGGAAATTGCGCGCGGCGAAGCGGTGGCGATCCTCGGCGCCTCGGGTTCGGGCAAGACGACGCTGCTGGCGCTGCTGGCCGGACTGGACGTGCCGACTGCGGGGACGGTCTACATCGACGGCACGGATTTGTTTGCGCTCGACGAGGACGGCCGCGCGCGGCTGCGGCGCGACCGCGTGGGTTTCGTGTTCCAGTCCTTTCAGTTGCTGCCCGCGCTCACGGCGCTGGAAAACGTGATGTTGCCGCTCGAACTCGCCGGCAAGCCCGACGCACGGGATCGCGCAGCGGACTGGCTCGCGCGGGTGGGCCTGGGGCCGCGCCTCGCGCACTACCCGCGGCAGCTTTCCGGCGGCGAGCAGCAGCGCGTCGCGGTGGCGCGCGCGTTTGCGACCGACCCGCAGTTGCTGTTCGCGGACGAACCCACCGGCAACCTCGACTCCGCGACTGGAGAAGAAGTCATCGCACTGATGTTCGAACTCAACAGCGTGGCGAAAACGACGCTGCTCCTGGTCACGCACGATGAGGGCCTGGCGCAGCGTTGTCCGCGCCGCATCGGACTGGCGGCCGGCCGGCTGACGAACGATGAACGGCGCTGACCTCGCGCCGGGCGCCGTACTGAAGCTGGCAATGCGCATGCTGGCGCGCGACTGGCGTGCGGGTGAGCAACGCCTGCTGGCGCTTGCGCTCATCGTTGCGGTGACCAGCGTGACGACGGTAGCTTTTTTCGCGGACCGGGTCGGACGTTCGCTGACCAGCGAGGCCAGCCAGTTGCTGGGCGCCGATTTGGTGGTCGTCTCCGACCAACCGATCGTCGATCGTTTCACGCAGGAAGCGCGACGGGTGGGATTGTCGGCGACCGGCGCCGTGCGTTTTCCGAGCATGGCACAGTTTGCCGGACGCACGTTGCTGACCGAGGTCAAGGCGACTGCGCCGGGGTACCCGCTGCGCGGCAAGTTGCGCATCCGCTCTTCCGAGACCGGAACGGATTTCGAGCCCGGGGCCATTCCGTCGGCAGGCGAAGTCTGGGTCGACGACCGGCTGCTGCGCCGCCTCGATCTGAAAATCGGCGACCGTGTCGGCCTGGGCGAGCGCGAATTCACCGTTGCGGCCATGGTCAGCGAAGAACCGGAATCCAGCGCCGGATTCATCAACCTCGGCCCGCGGCTGATGATGAATGCGGTGGATCTGCCGTCCACCGGCCTGATCCAGTCCGGCAGCCGCGTCTCGTACCGGCTGTTCGTGGCGGGCGACGCCTCGGCCGTCACGGCCTTTCGCGACTTCGCCGCGCAGGCAGTGGGTCCGGGGCAGCGCGTCGAAGACATTCGCGATGCGCGCCCGGAAATCAAGTCCGCGCTGGACCGCGCCGAGCGCTTCCTCGGGTTGTCCGCGCTCATGACGGTGATCCTGGCCGGCGTTGCCGTTGCGCTTGCCGCCCGCCGCTATCTGCAGCGCCACCTCGACGCCTGCGCGATCATGCGCTGCCTCGGCGCCGGGCAAAGCCTGATCCTCGCCTTGCATGTACTGCAGTTCCTGATGATCGGACTGATCGCCGGTGCGGTCGGTTGTGCGGCCGGTTTCGCATGCCAGTTCGTGCTCGCGGCGGTGCTTGCCCCGGTGGTCTCCGTGACTTTGCCCGCGCCCGGCCTGCGCCCGCTGGCGCAAGGCATGGTCGCTGGATTCGTGATGTTGCTCGGATTTGCGCTGCCGCCGCTCGTTGCATTGAGAAAAGTGCCGACGCTACGGGTGCTGCGCCGCGACCTCGGAGCACCGAATTCGGCGGGCATTTCCGCTTATGCTCTTGGCGGTATCGCCATAGGCGGACTGGTGCTGTGGCAGGCGCAGGAACTCAAGCTGGGACTCTACGTGCTGGGTGGAGTCCTCGGCACGGCAGCGGCTTGTGCCGCGCTGACACTGCTGGTGCTGCAATTATTGTCCCTGGTCGGCCGCCGCGCCGCATTGAACTGGCGCTTCGGTCTCGCCAATCTGCGCCGCCATCGCGCCGGCAGCGTCGTCCAGGTCGCGGCGCTCGGGTTGGGACTGATGGCTTTGATCCTGCTGACGCTGGTGCGGGCCGAGCTGCTGGACAATTGGCGCAACAGCTTGCCGGCGGATGCGCCGAACCGTTTCCTGGTGAACATCCAGACCGACCAAGTGCAGTCGATCGGGCAATTTTTCGCCGCCAATGGCGTGGCGCCGCCGCGATTATTTCCGATGGTGCGCGGCCGCCTGGTGGAAATCAATGGCAAGCCGGTGTCGTCGCGCGACTATGCCGATGATCGCGCGCGCCGGCTGGTCGATCGCGAATTCAACCTGTCGTGGGCGCAAGCGATGCAGCCCGACAATGCGATTGTCGCCGGCCGCTGGTTCGACAGCCGCGATGCCGGCAAAGCAGTGCTGTCGGTCGAGGAGGGCATTGCCAAAACCATCGGCGTGAAACTGGGCGACAACCTGACCTATGACATCGCCGGCTCGCGCCTGACGGCGCAAATCGTGTCGCTGCGCAAGGTCGGATGGGATTCTTTCCGGGTCAATTTTTTCGTCGTCACGCCGCCCGGGGTGATGGAAAAATTTCCGGCCAGTTACGTGACCAGCCTGCACCTGCCCGCGCAGCGATCGGTGCTAATGGACGACCTCGTGCGGCGTTTTCCCAATCTGCTCGTGATCGATGTCGCGGCCGTCCTCGCGCAAGTGCAACGCATGATGGACCAGGTGGTCAGGGCGATCGAATTCGTCTTCCTGTTCAGCATTGCGGCCGGATTGCTGGTGCTGTTCGCTGCCCTGGGCAGCACGCACGATGAACGTGAATTCGATGTGGCGGTGATGCGCACGCTCGGTGCCTCGGGCCGCCAGTTGCGCGCGGTCCAGGCCGCCGAGTTCGCCCTGATCGGCGCGCTGTCCGGATTGCTTGCCGCGGTCGGTGCCACCGCGATTGGTTACGTGCTGGCCGAGAAGGTATTGAACCTGCCTTACGCGATCAATCCGTGGGTATGGCTGGAGGGCCTGCTGATCGGGGCTGGCGGGGTCACGGTGGCGGGGCTGCTGGGGACCGCAAAGGTCCTGCGCACGCCACCGATGCAGGTCTTCAGAGCTAACGCGTGAAGACCTGCAAGAGGAAAGGTAAAGGTTAAATGCTTAGGACGAATTCGTTCTTACTCGCCTCTCGAACCTTTCCTCTCGCACCTATCGTTTTACCGGTCCCCGGTCGCGCCAGCTCACGTCGCCGCACAACACGCGCATTTCTCCATTGACCAGGCTGCCGATGGAAACCGTGATGCACTGGTTGGCGCCGACGATGGAGAGATAGGGCCGGGTCACCTGTACTTTTCCGGGATGCTCAAGCGCGCGGCGAAAATAGAAGCGCCGCGACCAGTTCGCGCCCTGTGCGTTTGCGACGGGGCTGTAGCGTTGGTCGGCAGTCGCGACGTAGCGCGGATCGACCATGTTTTCACCGATCTGACGGCCCTCGCTGTCGAGAAGGTAGCAGCGTTCGGCGCCGGCCAGATCGAGAAATCCGCTCGCAGCATGGGCCAGCGGGATGCCGGATTCGATCAGGCTGGCGGCATAGCCGATGGCGTTGATGTAGGGGCTGACCTCGCGCCGATGGAATGAAACTTCGGGCAGCGTGACCTCGCGGAAATCGATCCATAACTGGTCGAACAGGGCGCGGCTGGGTTCCCCGGCGGGCAGCGACACGGCCGGTACGCCGAAGTAATAACCCTGCACGAAATCGGCGTCGGCATCCATCGCCATCAGCGCTTCGCCTCCGGTCTCAATGCCTTCCATCAGCACCAGCGAACCTGCTTCGTGCAGCAGCGACACCATCACGGGCATCATGCGCCGGATGCGCAGATTGGTGCCGGCCTGCGCGGTCATCGACCGGTCGAGCTTGACGATATCGGGCTGCAGGTTCCACACGCGGTCGAAATTCGAATGACCCGCGCCGAAGTCGTCCAGCGCGATCAGAAACCCCTGTTTGCGGAAAAACTGCACGGCTTCGCCCAGGCACAGTTCGTTCAGCATGCCTTGCTCCAGAATTTCGATGACGACCCGATGCGGCGGAAAACCGGCTGCCGCCAGCAATTCACCGAGGAAATTGCCATCGTGCACGCTCTCGAGGAACACCTCGGTTCTCATATTGACGAACAGCCAGCCATCGGCCTTGAGGTGCAGGAAATTGTTGAGGTGGACGGCGCTCGAGAGCCGGTCGAGGGTCGCCACATGGCTGGAATCCCGGCTCATGCGGAAGGCATCGAGCGGCGCGACCGGATTTCCGTCCGGGTCGGAGGCGCGCATCAGGCCCTCGAATCCCACGGTGCGGCTGTGGGCGACGCTGAAAATCGGCTGGAAGTGGCTGCGAACGGACAGACCGGCGAAATTCCCAATGGTGCGATCGCCATCGGTCGCCAGCATGTTGCGTATCGATTGCAGGTCGGCTTTGGGGGCCGGCGGCGACGGATTCGATGTATTCATCGGGCTTTGACTTCAGATCCTCTTATTTTGGCGGGAAAATCACCCGATCCGGGGTGTCCTTTTGTGCATCGCGGGCCGGTAAAAGCATTATACGGAAATTCAATGAATTGCAACCTTTCGTGTGGTACACTGCGCGACCTTTTTCGCCGCACTGCTTTCCATGACACGCAACGTTCGCAATATCGCCATCATCGCCCACGTCGACCACGGCAAAACCACGCTGGTGGACAAGCTTCTGCGCCAGTCGGGCACCTTTGCCGCGCATCAACATATCGCCGAACGGGTCATGGACTCGAATGACCTGGAAAGAGAGCGCGGCATCACCATCCTGGCGAAGAACTGCGCGGTCGAGTACGAAGGCACGCACATCAACATCGTCGATACGCCCGGACACGCGGATTTCGGCGGTGAAGTGGAGCGCGTGCTGTCGATGGTCGACAGCGTGCTGCTGCTGGTAGATGCCGTGGAAGGCCCGATGCCGCAAACCCGTTTCGTCACGCGCAAGGCGCTGGCACTCGGACTCAAGCCCATCGTCGTCGTCAACAAGGTGGACCGCCCCGGTGCGCGTCCGGACTGGGTTGTGAACCAGACCTTTGACCTGTTCGACAAGCTCGGTGCATCTGAAGCGCAACTCGATTTTCCCGTCGTGTATGCGTCTGCCCTCAACGGCTACGCGACGATGAACTTGAATGAGCCGAGTACGGACTTGCGTCCGCTGTTCGAAGCCATTCTCAAATATGTGCCGGTACGCGATGCCGATCCGGACGCGCCTCTGCAACTGCAGATTTGCTCGCTCGATTATTCGAGTTTCGTCGGCCGCATCGGCATCGGCCGGGTCGCACACGGGCGCATTCGTTCAGGTCAGTCGGTCGCGGTCATGCAAGGTCCGGACAGCGAGCCGAAAATTGCCAAGGTCAACCAGGTCCTGGTGTTCAAGGGACTCGAGCGCACGGTCGTCGAAGAAGCCGAGGCGGGCGATATCGTGCTGATCAACGGCATCGAGGAAGTCGGCATCGGCGTCACGCTCAGCGATCCGGCCAACCCGAAGGCGTTTCCGCTGCTGAAGGTGGACGAGCCGACGCTGACCATGAACTTCCTGGTGAACACCTCGCCGCTGGCCGGTCGTGACGGCAAGTACGTCACCAGCCGCCAGATCCGCGAACGCCTGGAACGCGAACTGCAATCGAATGTCGCGCTGAAAGTCGAATTCACCGCCGATTCCGACACGTTTGTCGTATCGGGCCGCGGCGAGTTGCATTTGACGATCCTGCTGGAGAACATGCGCCGCGAAGGCTATGAAATGGCGGTCGGCCGCCCGCGCGTGGTGATGAGGACCGTGAACGGCGTGAAGCAGGAGCCCTACGAATTGCTGACCGTGGACGTCGAGGACGGCCATCAGGGTGGTGTGATGGAAGAGCTGGGCCGTCGCCGCGGCGACCTGCAGGACATGCAGGCCGACGGCAAGGGCCGCACCCGTCTCGAGTACCGCATTCCGGCGCGCGGCCTGATCGGCTTTCAGGGCGAATTCCTCAACATTACGCGAGGCACCGGACTGGCCAGCCACATTTTCGACGACTACGGTCCGGTGAAGGGCGACATGGAAGAGCGGCGCAACGGTGTGCTGATTTCCCAGGACGACGGCGAAGCGGTGGCCTACGCCTTGTGGAAGTTGCAGGACCGCGGCCGCATGTTCGTCTCTCCGGGCGATGCGTTGTACGAAGGCATGGTGATCGGCATCCATTCGCGCGACAATGACCTGGTCGTGAATCCGATCAAGGGCAAGCAACTCACCAACGTCCGCGCCTCCGGCACCGACGAAGCCGTGCGGCTGGTGCCGCCGATCGAACTGACGCTGGAGAAAGCGGTGGAATTCATCGCTGACGACGAACTCGTCGAGATCACGCCGAAGTCGATCCGCATTCGCAAGCGCCATCTCAAGGAGCACGAGCGCAAGCGCGCTTCAAGGGATACGACTACGGCGGCGGCGTAACCAGCCTACCACCCACCTCACCCCAGCCCTCTCCCCCCTGAGGGCGGAGAGGGAGAGGTAGAAACAAAAGCAACGGGCGACTTGGTCGCCCGTTTTCTTTGGGCACCTACTGCTCCTTCTAC
The DNA here is from genome assembly GCA_025357235.1 of Betaproteobacteria bacterium. Classification (GTDB taxonomy): domain Bacteria; phylum Pseudomonadota; class Gammaproteobacteria; order Burkholderiales; family JACQAP01; genus JACQAP01. Next base: position 476 of record JANXPQ010000256.1, on the reverse strand, counting down.
GCCTGCCTCAGGGGGGAATGGTGTAGATAACACACCCAAGAGAGGGGATAATGATGGATGACAGGCCGGTAACGGAGTCGGCTAATTCAGAGACCCGTATTCTTACGTCTTCCCAATATCACGAAGCAATATCCGTTCTGTGGTCTTGGGATCAGGAACGTGAGCAAGATGCTGTTTTACTCGCAAGGCTTCTGCAAGCGCTCGGCGGCGATTTGCGTCTTCCTCAATGCTCGTATGAAGCCTAGCCATTCGAAGATTAAGATCGTCAATTTCGTTAGCGATGTCTGCTATCTTTGTCGCAGGCCAAAGCGTCTTGGTGACTTTTAATTCCCCTTTCGCCGTGACTTTTGCGATCTGATGCGTATTCCGGCGAAGATGACCGGTGATTCCGGCCGAAGGTGACCGCGAATTCCGTTTGAACGTGACCGCTGTTTCCGGAGGGCCGTGACCGGCGTGAACGCCGGGTCAGCGCTGTT
>JANXPQ010000226.1 GCA_025357235.1 Betaproteobacteria bacterium | reverse complement strand
ATCGACATAACAAAGCCGACAACGTCAAGGGATTCACGCAAGTCCTCACGACGCTGGTGCCACTTATGGCCCTTTGGTATACCGCGGGGCTGGTCGGCGGAGTCACATACTGGCCCACTGCCGGCGTGACGATCATGATGAGTTTTTTCGTGCTGCGTGTGTTCACGTTAATGCACGACTGCGGCCACGGCAGTTTGTTCCGCACGGCTCGGTTTAACAACGTATTCGGTTTTCTCTTCGGTGTCGTGACGGGGATGCCGCAGTATGTGTGGTCACGGCATCATGCATATCACCATTCGACAAACGGTGATTGGGAGAAATACCGTGGCCCCTTGAACATCCTGTCGGTCGATGAATACGCAGCGATCACCGGCAAGCAGCAGCGCATGTACCGGTGGGCACGCAGCATTTGGCTCGCCCCCTTTGGCGGCTTTGTCTATCTGATTTTCAACCCGCGCTTTACGTGGTTTAAGGGCAGCATCAGCCTGGTGCGGCATCTCATTAAAAATAAAATCGCGCAACCCGGCATATCAATCAAGGCGAGCGCCGCGCAATTTGAAGCGCATTATTGGGAATCGGCGACAGAGTATTGGCATATGTTTTGGAATAACATCGCGTTGCTGACCGCATGGATAGCGATGTCTTGGTCCATCGGCGCTGCGTTGTTTTTTACCGTATACATCATCAGCGTGTCGTTGGCTGGCGCCGCCGGCATCGTGCTCTTTACCGTGGAGCATAATTTCGAGCACTCCTATGCGAGCGATACGAAGGGTTGGGATTACGATACCGCCGCGATCCATGGCACCAGCTTCCTGATTTTGCCGTGCTGGTTAAACTGGTTTATCGCGAACAACAGTTATCACCATGTCCATCATTTGTCGGCCAAAATTCCCAACTACGGCCTGATGAAGTGCCACGAGGAAAATAAGGAGCTTTTTTCTGATGTCACTCGCGTTAAGTTGTCACAAGTTCACCGGGCCGTTAAGTACATTCTATGGGACAGACATGCGCGTCGACTCATTTCAGTCACGGAGTATCAGCAACAAGGAAGACGAGGTAGTTATGTTTGAGCGAGTGTCGTCCGAATTCTCGGCCGAAACCGTCTCCACGTTGTCGGGCATCATGATCTTTTCGGCGATCTTGTTGTTGTAGCCCGGTGTGGCTTGCGGAGTGATCCCGCTACGCACAGCGCGATCACGACCACAGCGGGACTCAATGTTTTCAGGAAGGTGTAATTCATGGTTGTTGTTCCTTCATATGTTCGCAGCGTTTTACGGGCACGTTTTTCCGCAGTGGCTGCGCGGTTCGACTTGGCGTGTCCGTCGCTCAACACCAATTTCTGTTGTAAAAACACGTGTGTTCTTGGGGGATTGATGATTATCGAACCACGGCGACGAGCCTGACCATTGCCGGGCGCAAACTCAGCATTCCGCGAATATCGGTTTGGAGTTGATAGCGCCATCGAACGACGGCTTGCAGCGCGGCGCGCGCCTGAAGCGGGACGTTCGGCGTTATAAGGAGACACGCAACATGCAGACTCTCGAATCTTTGCAAAGAGTGTGGGCGCCGCTGTTGCCTGGACTCATGGGGATTGAGCTCAAGGAAGCATCCGCTGAACGAGTCGTAGCGACCATGACGGTTCGTCCCGACCTCTGTACGACCGGCGATTCCCTTCACGGTGGAGCCATCATGGCGTTTGCCGACACGCTGGGGGCAGTAGGTACCTTCCAGAATCTTCCCGAAAGTACGCGCACCACAACAATCGACTCGACGACGAAGTTCATTCGGGGTGCGGCTGTGGGCTCCACGATAACAGGCGAGTGCACGGCCTTTCATCGCGGCAGAACGACCATGGTGTGGCAGACACTCGTCAAGACCGAAGCGGGAAAACTGTGCGCGGTGGTAACTCAAACGCAGCTCGTTCTTCCTGCGAAGGAATGACGCCGAACGCCCCCGCATGCCCCATGAAGTCGGCATCGATTCACCTCTTGACCGGTGAGATCGCGCCCGGCAGTATTGAACCATGGACCTCGACACCTGGCTCATCTACCTCCTGGCAGCAATCGGGCTTTCTCTTTCGCCCGGACCCAACGGGCTGCTTGCCCTGACGCATGGGGCGTTGCACGGTCGGCGCAAGGCGCTGTACACCATCATCGGAGGAGCCTTCGGTTTCATCGCCGTCGTTGCCCTGTCCATGTTCGGCATCGGCGCATTGCTCAAGACTTCCCTGATGTGGCTGACGGTCATGAAGTGGGTGGGCGGCGCCTACCTTGTTTGGCTCGGCATTCAAGTCTGGTGGTCGCCACCGATAGGCATCGAAATCCGTGGTTCAGCGCAACCCAGGGCAGGCTGGTCGCTGTTCCAGCAAGGGGCACTCTCCGCGCTGACCAATCCCAAGGGGCTTCTCTTCTTCACTGCATTTCTTCCGCAGTTCATCGATCCTGGTCGAAGTCTGTTCATCCAGTTCGTCATCATGGCTGGAACGTTCGCCGCAATCGAAATAGCCACGGAGGTGTTCATCGCCAGCATGGCTCATCGCATCAGCCCATGGCTCCTGCGAGTCGGGCGGCGCTTCAATCATGCCTGCGGCGGGGTGTTCATAACGATAGGGGTCGCACTGCCTCTTCGCAGTTGAGCGGTGGCGGCCCTCACCACGAAAATTCGAGGCGACCCGCCGAAGGCGGGCGCCTCAAGTCTAACGTAACGGAAATCGCCATGACTTTCTTGCTACCAGTGCCCTCCACCATTCGGCTCACCCTGCTCTGCATCATTCTGAGCGCGCTGCTCCCGGGATGCAGCAACAGGCAAATCTACGAAGGACTGCAGGCCGGAAAGCGGGGCGAATGCCAGAAGCTTCAGGAACCCGACCGCAGCCGTTGCCTGGATTCGGCGGATGTAAGGTATGAGGACTACAAGCGCGAGCGGGACAAGGACGTGAAATAACAAGGGTTGGTTGGTATCGTCATCCCCGCCGCAAGACAGCATTCACCTTTTTCTGCGTTTTTCGTTCCCTCGATTCACAGTCCATCGATTTAAGTCGCCGCGCCCGCGCTATGCGCGCCAGCGCACCGATTTACCCGGATGTGGCGCGTATGTTTACCGCAGAGAGACCCGCCTGCAACGCGGGGCTATTCAACCTGCGATCAACCAGCGAAAGGAAAAGACATGTCCGGCTATTTCGAACTTCACAAAAGCACCGATGAGAAATTCGTCTTCAACCTGAAGGCCGACAACAACGAGATCATCCTGACGAGCCAGACTTACTCCACCAAGCAACACGCCCTGGATGGCATCGAGTCCGTGAGAAAGAATTCGTCCAAGGACGCGCAATACACGCGCAAGCACTCCACCGCCAAGCAGCCGTATTTTGTTCTCAACGCCACCAACGGCGAGACCATCGGCTCGAGCCAGATGTACACCTCGGGTTCCGCCATGGAGAGCGGCATTGCCAGCGTCAAGGAAAACGGCGCGACAAAAACGGCCAAGGATAACGCCTGAGGCAGGACGCTTTGCCAACGTGACCGCGTGATAACACGCCGTCTCTTGAGGCCGTGACCGGCTAGGGACAGATGTAACCGGCTCCGCTCGGCGATTTGAAGCAGCCAACCGATTCCGGCAGTACATGCTTTGGAAGCCACAGGATCACGCTGGGGGCGTAAATGGTGAACGCAATCGTGACCAGGAAAATCACGTAGATCGGCAGCGACGCCCTGAGGCCCTGCGAAAAACGTCCGCCGACGAATTTTGTGGCCATCAGCAGCGCGAGGCCGTAGGGCGGTGTGATGAGCCCGAAAGCAAGTGTTGCGATCAGCACGACGCCCATGTGCACCGGGTTGATGTCGGCGGACTGCGTCAGCGCAGTCACCACCGGCATGAAAATGATCACCGCGGGAATGGGCTCGATGAAATCCCCCACGATGGTAAAGACGAGGACAAGAAGCCACATGATCAGGTGCGGATCGTTGCCCGCGATACCTGTGATCCAGCCTGAGACGACGATCGGCCCGCGCAGATAAGCGACCATCCACCCGAAGGCCGACGCCGCCGCGATGGTGATCAGTGGCAGCGAATAAATGAGTCCCGCGCGACAGAAGTCGTAGGGCAGCTCGCGGATGTGTCCGGGGTTGAGCAAGGGAATCACCACGAACAGAATCCACGCGACCGCGACGACACCCGCTTCGGTCGGCGTGAACCAGCCCGTGAGGATGCCCCCGAGGAGGATTACCGGAATCATCAACGGCAGTGCCGCAGCTTTGGTCGCGTCCGCAAGCTGCGACCACCTGGCACGCGGCCGGCGAAACCCGACCGGCCCGAAAAAGTAGCAGTAGATCATCAAGCCGAAACCGATCATCAACCCCGGCACCACGCCGCCCAGGAACAGGCCGGCAATCGAGACGTTGCCGATCGCGCCATAAACCACCGCCATGATGCTCGGCGGCACCAGGCACGCGATTGTCGAGGCTGCCGCGATCAACGCCGCAATGAATGCGCGGCTGTAGCCTTCGTTGGTCATGGGGACCGCCATGGTGCGGCTCAGCACCGCGACATCGGCGGACGTCGAGCCGGACATGCCGGAGAAGAACATGCTGAACACGGCCACGACCTGGCCCAGGCCGCCACGGATATGTCCCACCAGCGCCTGCGACAAATTGGCGATGCGGATGACGACATTGGCCGAAGTCATGAGCTCGCCGACGAGAAGAAAGAACGGCACGGCCAGCAACGCTTCGGAGTCAACGCCGTCGAACACTTTCTGCACGATCGACGCCAGCGAGACGGGCGTGAACAAGGTTCCCACGATCACGCCCGCAAGCAACGAGAAGGCGACCGGCACGCCCGAGTAGCCGAGCACCAGGAACAGGACCGTCATCAGCGCGAGCAGCAATGCGGGATTCATGGCCGCTCCCCTTCCCGAGCCAGAGGCGGGGTTTCAGGGATGACCACTTCGCGATCGTCCGGGTGGTCGAAGCCGTTGCGCCATCCGTTGACGAGCTGCTCGATGGTGAACAACGCGATCAGCGCCCCCGATATCGGAATGGCTGCGTAGAGCGACGCAATTGGCGTCATCGACGGCATCCGAAAACTGCTGAACCCCCTGAGGAAGTTGATGTAGCCGAAGTAAACCAGGCACAGCGCAACCGCGAGCACGACGAGCCGGACCAGGACCTCCACGATCAGCCTGTTGGTACCGTGCAGCGCCTCCGCAGCGGCGGTCAGGCAGAGATGGTCATTGCGGCGCGTGGCCACCGCCGCGCCGAGGAAAATGCCGTAGATGAAAAAAGTGGTGGTCACTTCCTGCAGCCACAACCACGGATGGCCGGCGATACGGGTCACGATGTCGCACAGTACCGAGGTCGAGAAGCCGATCAGCGCGACCCCGCACAGCCACATCAGCACGTTCTCGACGGCATCCAGCGCGTGCCACTTGAGGTGACGCTGCCGTTGCAAAACCAGACGCCCCACCGCACTCATATGCGCTCGCTCCCCTTATGCCAGCCAGCAGGAACCCCCCTGCCGGCCCTGATCGAATCGGTTCGGGACGCTTACTGGATCGCCCGGATGAGCTGCTCGACCTTTACCGCATGAGGGCCGAGCTGCCTGGCCAGTTGATCCAGATGAGGCTGTGCGATCTTGATGAAACCCGATTTGTCCACGTCGCCGATGACCTCGACGCC
>JANXPQ010000186.1 GCA_025357235.1 Betaproteobacteria bacterium | reverse complement strand
CGAAACCCGACCCCTCGCGCCGACCCTCGGAGCGGAAATCATCGGCGTCGATCTCGCGCGCGGCGTGAACGACGCGCAGTTTGCCGCCATCTACGATGCGTTCCTGCGCTATCAAGTCCTGCTGTTCGGAACGCAGGAGTTGCCGCCAGGCCGGCAGGTCGAATTTGCACGGCGCTTTGGTGAGGTGCAGATCCACGTGATGAACCAATATCACGCCGACGGCTATCCGGAACTGTACCGGCTGTCCAATCTCGACGCGAACGGCAATCCGAACGGCCGACATCCCGACAAGGGCACGCTGGCGTGGCACACCGATGGCTCATGGCAGCGCGTCACCGGACAGGCGACGATTATTTACGCCGAGGTCGTTGCTGGCGAAGGCGGCGAAACGCATTTCTGCGACATGTACGGCGCTTACGAGCGGTTGAGTCCGGCGTGGAAGAATCGCATCGCGAAACTGCGCGCTGTCCACAACCTGGATTTCTCTCGCACTAGGCGGCATGGCGAAGACCCGATGACCGACGCCCAGCGCAACGCCGTGCCGCCGGTCGATCATCCGATCGTGCGCACGCATCCGGAGACCGGCCGCAAGTGCCTGTTCCTCGGCGATCATGCGGAATATGTGCTGGGAATGGACTACGACGAAGGTCGCGCGCTGATCGAAGAACTCAATGCGCTGGCGATTCATCCCGACCTGACCTACGAGCATCGCTGGACGCCGGGCGAGCTGCTCGTCTGGGACAACCGTTGCGTGCAGCATCGCGCGACTTCTTACGATGCGGCAACGCAGAAGCGCGTGATCAGGCGATGCACCGTGCTCGGGGAAACACCGAAGTAAAACAGGTTAAAGGGGAAAGGTTAAAGCCGTAAGTGGGGGAAGGGCTTTAGGCATTTACTTTTACCTTTTACCTTTCCCCTTTAACTTGTTTTTATTTCAGCATCGACGTCAGCTTGCGACTGAACGCACTCAATACCGACTCGTTCTTCGCCGCCGGCTCGAACAACACCGACCGGTCGATCTGGTCCAAATCATCCCAGCCGCACAACGCCATGACGCGGTCGATTTCAGTCCGATAGATTTCCAGCACCCGCGCGACGCCCTGCTCGCCCGCCACTGCGGCACCCCAGAGATGCGGACGGCCGATAAGGCAAGCGGTCGCGCCTAGCGCCAGCGCCTTGACTACATCGCCGCCGCGACGCACGCCGCCGTCGAGCAGCACCGGAATTTCTCCGGCAACGGCATCTACCACCGCGGGCAAAGCCTGCAAGGAGGCCGGGACGACGTCCAGTTGTCGTCCGCCGTGGTTGGACACCACGATGCTGTCGACACCTATGGAGACGGCGCGCTTCGCGTCGTCCGGATGCAGGATGCCTTTCAGGATCAGCGGACCTGCCCAGAACCTGCGCAGCCATTCCACTTCCTTCCAGTTCGCGCTCGCATCCATCCAGCCGACGATGCGGGCGCCGATCGAGAACACGCCCGTGTCGCCTTCGCGCTCGTAATTCGGCATCGACAGTCGCGGCGCACGCGCCATGCGCAAGAGCCAGCGCACATGCAGCGCCATGTCGAGCAGGCCGCTGAATTCGAATTGCGGCGGGATGGTGAAGCCGTTGCGCAGATCGCGTTCGCGCTGCCCGAGCACCTGGTTGTCGATGGTCAGGACCAGACCCTGAAACCCGGCTTCGTGGGCGCGCTCCGCGAACGACTGGGTCAGGCTGCGATCCTTGTAGGCGAACACCTGCATCCAGAGATTGCCCGGCGCCACGCGGGCCAGGTCTTCCATCCTGACCGTGGCGCCGTGGCTCATGGTGTAGACCGTGCCGGCCGCGGCGGCGGCGCGGGCCACTTCGATTTCGCCGCGCGGCCAGAGCATGCCGGTCATGCCGGTCGGGCCGATCAGCACCGGGCCGTTGAGTTTTTTGCCGAACAGTTCCACCGACTGGTCGCGTCGGCTCGTCCCCCGCATCGGCTGCGGCAGCAGCGACAATTCGTCGAACGCCGATTCGTTGCGGCCGACCACGATCTCGTCCTCGGCGCCGCCGTCGACGAAATCGAACACGGCTCGTGGCAGGCGACGGCGCGCCAGATCGCGCATGGCGGCAACGCTGTAAGCCCGCTGCTTCAGTATGCCTTCCTGCATTTCCCCTCCTTCCGGGATTGTCCGGATGGGTGACTATCGTCGTTCAATTGCCGCGGGAATGCAAAACCTGGGGCAGACGGGGACGATGACCCCTGCCGCTGAAGAAAACAGCGAAGACGTATACTACGGATGGACGACATCGAATCGGACATGAACGCGGGCCATCGGCGCCGAACGTCATCGTCAGATCAATAGGAGGAAACCATGAATTTCAAATCGATTGTTGCAGCCGCCATGGCATGCCTGTGGCTCAGTTCAGGGGCACATGCCGCCGAAACCATCAAGATCGCCCACATTGACCCCTTGAGCGGCCCATTTGCGCTGACCGGGGAGAGTTTTGCCCGGCATCTCGATGCCATTGTCGAAGAGATCAACGCCAAGGGTGGCGTGCTAGGTGGCACGAAACTGGAAATGGTGCACTTCGACAACAAATCGAGTCCGCAGGAAAGCGTGCTGATGCTCAAGGAGGCAGCCGACCGGGGCATCCGCTATCTGACGCAGGGCGCGGGCTCGAACAATGCCCATGCCCTGAGCGAGGCCGTGGCCAAGCACAACGGGCGCAATCCGGACAACTCGGTGCTTTATTTCAATTTCGCGGCGCAAGACCCGGCATTGACCAACGACAAATGCAATTTCTGGCATTTTCGCTTCGATGCCAACGTAGACATGAAACTCGAAGCCGTTACGAACTATATCGCCCGGCAGGAGGACATCAAGAAGGTCTATCTGCTCAACCAGGACTATGCATTCGGTCAGGCGGTCAGCCGGGCTGCCCGCGAAATGCTCAACAGGAAACGGCCCGACATCGAGATCGTCGGCGACGATCTGCACCCGCTGGGCAAGATCAAGGACTTCTCACCCTACATCGCCAAGATCAAGGCCTCGGACGCGCAAGCGGTCATCACCGGCAACTGGGGTCCCGACTACACGTTGCTGATCAAATCAAACAAGGACTCCGGGCTCGGCGTGACCTACTACACGCTCAATGCCCACAATGCCGGCTCTCCCGCTTCGGTTGGCGCCTCGGGTGCGGACCATGTGCGCCAGGTATTCACGTGGCACGCCAACATTGCCAACAACAAGATCGAGAAATTCGCCCTGGATTACCGCAAGAAGTACAACGGCGATTTCTACTACAACACCGCCAAGACGGAACTGGAAATGCTGGCCAAGGCGATGAACGACACCAAGTCGGCCGATCCACTGACAGTGGCGCGGGCAATCGAAGG
>JANXPQ010000183.1 GCA_025357235.1 Betaproteobacteria bacterium | reverse complement strand
AGTAAGCGGGATCGAGCTCGGGACCGATCGGTTTTTCGAAGCGCTTGAGCGGATCGACGCTGGCGTGACGCACGCCGAGGAAGCGGTAGGCATTGATCAATTGCAATACCGAGACCTGCTTCTTCTCCACGGTTGCCACTGCGCTGGTTGGGGCATGCGCGTGGCCATGGCCATTGCTTCCTTTCTTGGCGAGGCGGATGAACGACTCGACGACCGGGGCATGCGCAACATCGCGCGCGCCGCCCGATTGCTGCTGCATCTGGTCGAAGTAACGCCGCCATTCCGGCGTCACCGCCTCGGGATCGTCGAGGTAGGTTTCGTACAGATCCTCGATGAAGGGCGCGTTTCCGCCAAAGAGGTAAGAACTGCCGAGGGATTCTTTCATCATGGCGCTTTTCTCCTCTCTCAATATGGCCGCTGGATTGCCAGAAACAACCCGGTCTGTTTTATCCGCTCTCAGCGCTGGCTGATCTTGGCCTTGATCAATCTCAGCGTTGATCAATGGGCACTACGTCGCGCTTGGTGGCGCCGGTATAAAGCTGTCTGGGCCGGCCGATCTTCTGTTCCGGGTCGGCGATCATCTCGTTCCACTGCGCGATCCAGCCTACGGTACGGGCCAGCGCGAATATGCAGGTGAACATCGACACCGGGATGCCGAGCGCGCGCTGCACGATGCCGGAGTAGAAATCCACGTTCGGATACAACTTGCGGCTGACGAAGTAGTCATCTTCGAGTGCAATTTTTTCCAGCGCCATGGCCAGCTTGAACAGGCGGTCGTTCTGCAGGCCGAGTTCGTTGAGCACTTCATAGCAGGTTTCGCGCATGAGCTTTGCGCGCGGATCGTAATTCTTGTAGACGCGGTGGCCGAAACCCATCAGCTTCACGCCGGAATTTTTGTCTTTCACCTTGGTGATGAACTCGCCGATTTTTGAATCATCGCCGATCTGTTCGAGCATGTTGAGCGCGGCCTCGTTGGCACCGCCGTGAGCCGGCCCCCATAGACATGCAATCCCCGCGGCGATGCAGGCGAACGGATTGGCGCCCGACGAACCGGCCAACCGGACGGTGGACGTGGAGGCATTCTGCTCGTGATCGGCGTGGAGGATGAAAATCCGGTCCAGCGCGCGCACCATTACTTCATTCACCTTGTAGTCTTCCGCCGGCACCGCGAACATCATGCGCATGAAGTTGGCGGAATACGAAAGGGTATTCAGCGGATACACGAAAGGCTGGCCCATCGCGTATTTGTAGGCCATCGCCGTGATCGTCGGCATCTTTGCAATCAGGCGGAACGCGGAAATGTCCCGGTGCGCCGGATTGTTCAGATCCAGCGAGTCGTGATAGAAGGCGGACAATGCACCGACCGTGCCGACCATGACCGCCATCGGATGCGCATCGCGCCGGAAACCGCGGAAGAAATTATTCAGTTGATCGTGAACCATCGTGTGTCGCGTGACGGTTGTGACGAACTGATCCTTCTGCGCCTTGTTCGGCAACTCGCCGGTCAGCAGCAGGTAACAGACCTCGAGAAAACCACAGTGCTGGGCGAGTTGCTCGATCGGATAGCCCCGATAGAGCAGCACGCCGGCATCGCCGTCGATATAGGTAATCGCGGAACGGCAGCTCGCGGTGGACAGGAATCCGGGGTCGTAAGTGTATTTACCGGCTTTGCCAAGCAAGGTCCGGATATCGACCACATCAGGGCCGATGGAGCCGCTGAGAACAGGAAATTCGATGGGCTGGACACCATCATTGAATGAGATTGTTGCGGTGCGCTG
>JANXPQ010000115.1 GCA_025357235.1 Betaproteobacteria bacterium | reverse complement strand
CTCGACCACTCGGTCCGGGATCTGCTTCGCCGTGGTTTCACGCTTGCGGTTTCACGTTTGCGGTTTCACCTTGGCAATTTCACTTCAGCGCTGCCAGCGCTGCTTCGTAATTCGGCTCGTTCGCGATCTCCGGCACGAGTTCCGAGTGCAGGACCTTGTTGTTTTCGTCCAGCACGACTACTGCACGCGCAGTCAGTCCCTTGAGCGGACCATCCGCAATGTCCACGCCGTATTTGCCATGGAACTCCCTGCCGCGGAAAGTTGACAGCGTCACCACATTATTCAGGCCTTCGGCACTGCAAAAACGCGACATGGCAAACGGCAGATCAGCGGAGATGACCAGTACGATCGAATTGTTCACGCTGGAAGCCTTCTGATTAAATACCCGTGTGGATTGCTGGCAGGTGGGCGTATCCAGGCTGGGAACGATATTCAGCACCTTGCGCTTGCCCATATAGTTCTTGAGCGATACATCGCCAAGGTCCTTGCCGGTCAAGCTGAAATCTGAAGCGCTTTCGCCTTTCCTCGGCAGATTACCTGAGACGGTCACGGGATTGCCCTTCAGGGTTACGGTTGCCATCTGAATCTCCTATTAAAAAACGGGTAAAAATCCGTACTTGATGCTGTCCGCGCTTTCATCGGCACCACGCGACAATATCAAAACAGAATTGCATCTGATCGCGGCCTCACTGAGCTTGCGCATCGACCAGCTTTTGATAGCCTTCGGCGTCCAGCAGGGACGCCAGTTCGGATCTATTGGCGGGCTTGAGCTTGAAGATCCAGGCCTCATAGGCATCCTGGTTGATTCTTTCCGGAGCGGTATCGAGATCACCGTTGACCGCAGAGACCTCTCCGGAAATGGGCGCATAAATGTCGGATGCCGACTTCACCGACTCCACCACGCCGCATTGCTCACCCATCTTCAGATTGCGTCCCAGCACCGGGCTTTCTACAAAAACCAGATCGCCCAGCAATTCCTGGGCATGATGCGTGATGCCGATGGTGACGGCCCCGTCACCGTCGGCACGCGCCCACTGATGAGTCTCCGAATATTTTCGATCTGCGGGAATCGTCATGCCTTGCTCCTTGAACGTCGTTCCATCAGGGCTGTTGCAAAAAAATGAAGCGCCCTCGCAAACCGAAACGATAACTTAACGCGCTGGCAGGTGATCGCTTTTTTCAGCACCGCGCTGCTACGGATAGAACAGATAGAGCCGGTAGCCGGCGGCGCGCAGGGCGCCGGTGTCGAGATAAAGCTGGATCGGCAATTCTGTTCCGGCTTTAAAGCCGTCCGTCTGCGCGGTCGGCGACAGATATTCGGCGGGCAGGAAGACCCGACGTGCAACTGACTGCTCCAGTGAATTGGTCAACGTCAATTCAAATGCGGGATAGGCCAATTCAATCGGCGCCCGGTTTCGCACCGATAACAACAACTGAATTTCGTTCGGATGCGAAGGATCGACCGCTTTCAGATCGGACGCCTCTATATGAAGATAGTTCGATAGCTTGGGCAAACCGATCATGCACCCCAGAGACTCACAAAGCCGCACGTAGTAGCTGCGCGTTTGCGGCAACAACACCATTACTTCCGTGCGAAAGACATGGGCGATCTGCGCGACAAAAACCATCGACAGCATGATTGCCATGATCGTCCAAAGCGCGGTGCGCCGAGGCGGTTCGGGCATCCTGAATTCCCATTCGTACAAACTCGCGGCAGGATCCGGACGTACGGGTTGCAGCTTGTCTTTCGAAAAAATTGGCGCTTCCGCAATTACCGATTGCGCAGTCGCACCCGCCACAGTTTGATCCTGCTGTGACTGCTCCGCAGCCAAAACGGCCGGTTCCGGAAATGCGGCGGGTTGAGGCTCTATGGCGGTAAGAGTGGCGAAGGCGTCGAATATTTCCTGACAATGACCGCAACGGACCTGTCCACCCGATGCCTGCAATTGCGGCGTTGTGACACGAAAGGTGGTATCGCAATTCGGACAACGGGTAAACAGGTCCATGAACCTCAGCCCAGCCGAACGCCGCTCAATCGCACCCAGCCATCGTCGATGGCGGGCGGCTCAATATCGAACCAGGCCCGATACACGCCTGCCACCTCAGTTGCCTGAGGCGGGAGGATTCCGGAAAGCACCAGTCTTCCGCCGGGGACCGTCAGCCTGGCCAGCAATGGCGCGAGAACTTTCAGAGGATTGGAAAGAATATTGGCCAATACGACGTCTGCCGGCTCAGGCGGAGCGTCATCCGCGTTGAAAAAATCTGCGATCACGCCATTACGTTGCGCATTGTAGCGGCTCGACTCCACGGCCTGCGCATCTATGTCGACGCCTCGCACGCGAGTAGCGCCAAGTTTCGCCGCCGCTATCGCCAGAATGCCGGAGCCGCAGCCGTAGTCGATCACGCTGCATCCCCGCGGTAAGTGCCGATCCAGCCAGTCGAGGCACAAACGGGTAGTGGGATGACTGCCGGTACCAAATGCCAGGCCGGGATCGAGAATAATGTTAATTGCCGCCGGATCCGGTACGGCATGCCAGCTGGGAACGATCCACAGCCTCGCAGACACGCGAATCGGCTCGAATTGGTTTTGGGTCAGCCTTACCCAATCCTGTTCCGGGACTTCCGTGATTTTGTAATCGGGTGAGGCGTAAAGGCCGGCTGCTGCCATTGCACGCTCGAGCGATCTGGACAAATCTTCGCCGGAGGCAAAAAGGGCGATTACGCGATTCGATTCGAAGGCCTCTTCGGGATCATGGCCGGGCTCGCCGAAAATCGGCGTTTCGCGTTCCGTTCCGGCCCGGGCATCGGCGACATCCACCGAGAATGCCCCCGCTTCGATCAAGGCGTCCGACACCGCCACCAATTTTGCGGCATCCACCATCAATTCGACCGCTATCCAGGCGATGGGGCGCCTCCGCAATATCCGAAGCTACTCGACCTTGCCGTACTTGGCGAGTTTCTCTTCCAGGTAGTGAATGCTGGTACCGCCGCGCATGAAGGACGTGTCCAGCATAAGTTCCTGGTGCAGCGGCAGATTGGTCTGAATGCCTTCCACGATCATTTCCGACAGCGCGATACGCATCCGCGCGATAGCCTGCTCTCGAGTGTCGCCATAGGCGATAACCTTGGCAATCAGCGAATCATAATAGGGTGGCACGAAATAGCCGTGGTAGACATGCGAATCCACCCTGATGCCCGGTCCGCCCGGAACGTGCCACGATATGATGCGTCCCGGTGACGGGGTGAACTTGAAGGGATGCTCCGCATTGATCCGGCATTCAATGGCATGCCCGCGAAAAGTGACATCTTTCTGCCGGAACGGCAGCTTCTCTCCGGCCGCAACCAGTATCTGAGTCTTGACTATGTCCACTCCGGTAATCATTTCGGTGACCGGATGCTCCACCTGGACACGAGTATTCATTTCGATGAAATAGAACTCGCCCTTATCGTAGAGGAACTCGAAAGTACCCGCACCGCGGTACCCGATTTTGCGGCAGGCTTCTGCGCAGCGTTCGCCGATGCGCACGCGCTCCTTCATCGGAATCAGCGGCGCAGGCGCCTCTTCGATGATCTTCTGGTGACGACGCTGCATAGAGCAATCGCGATCGCCAAGATAGACGGCATTGCGGTGTTCATCTGCAAGCACCTGGATCTCGACGTGACGCGGCGTTTCGAGAAACTTTTCCATGTATACGGTCGGGTTGCCGAACGCGGTCTTGGCCTCCTGCCGCGTCATGGCCACCGCGTTGATCAGTGCGGCCTCGGTATGCACTACGCGCATGCCGCGAC
>JANXPQ010000046.1 GCA_025357235.1 Betaproteobacteria bacterium | reverse complement strand
TTGCTAGACTTTTCCATGGCCTGCCTCCGTTCAGTGTGTTTGTGCCACCGTGCCAAACCTGTGGCTCTGTGCGTTGCGCGCACAACCCACGTTACCCCGGAGGCGGGCCGCCCGCACCTGAACGAAAGCCATTCTGTCTAGAAGCGGGTGAGAAAAGGGGCACAGCGATGGCACAAACAAACCCGCAGACGACGATGCAACGCGACCTGATCCATGTCAACGGAATGGAAAATAAAGGGTGGATTTCTGCACATGAGCTCCGTTTCCCTTGCCCCCTGCTTGCTCTGCTTCCTTTGGGCGAAACACTTGCGGGTGAAGCTGCCGCGTCGAGGCTCTTGCCTTAGAATTCTAAAAGACAGGGGGAAAGGATAATCATGAAGGTCAAGAGCATCGAAACACTGTCCTGCGACGCGGGCTGGCGCAACTACCATTTCGTCAAGCTGACCACCGATACCGGAATAGTCGGCTGGAGCGAATTCGACGAAGGCTTCGGCGCGCCGGGGGTGAGCACCGCCATCGAGCGGCTGTCCACCCGCGTTGTCGGGCAGGAAGTCGGCGAGCACGAGCGCATTTATGCCGAGCTCTACAGCGCGACCCGCCCGGCGTCCGGCGGCATCATCGCGCTCGCCATGGGCGCGATCGAGAACGCACTGCTCGATGCCAAGGCCAGGGGACTCGGCGTACCGGTTTACGAACTGCTGGGCGGCAAGATCCGCGAGCGCATCCGCGTGTACTGGTCGCATTGCGCCACCTGGCGCATCAACCATCCGAGCCACTACAAGCCGGCGATCACCGACCTCAATGGCGTCAAGGCAATCGGCCGGGAAGTACGCGAGAAAGGTTTCACTGCGCTAAAGACCAACATCTTCACCTACGACGCGGATAAGAAGAACGCGCGCGGCTGGCGGCCGGGGTTCGGCGTGCCCTTCGAACCCGGCCTGAACGTCGAACGCGGCGTGTTGCGCGATCTGGTCATGCACCTCGAGGCCTTGCGCGACGGCGCCGGCCCGGATGTCGATATTCTGCTCGACCTGAATTTCAACGCCAAGACCGAAGGCTATCTGAAGATCCTGCGCGCGATCGCGGACCTCGATATCTTCTGGGTCGAGATCGATTCCTTCGTTCCCGAAGCGCTCGGCACCATCCGCCGGCAGAGCCCGCATCCGATCAGCTCGTGCGAGACGTTGCTCGGCCTGCGCGAGTTCATGCCCTACTTCCGCGAGCAGGCGATGGACGTCGCCATCGTCGACACGCCCTGGAATGGCGTATGGCAATCGATGAAAATCGCCGCGGCGGCCGAAGCGCATGAAGTCAACGTCGCCCCGCATAATTTCTACGGCCACCTGTGCACGATGATGAACGCGCATTTCTCGGCGGCGGTGCCGAACCTGCGCATCATGGAGACCGACATCGACCGCATCGCCTGGGACCATGAACTGTTCGATCACGTCCCCGAATTCGTCGACGGCCATCTGGTCATGCCGGACCGGCCGGGCTGGGGGATCGTGCCGAACGAAGAGGCGATTCGCGCGCATCCGCCGAAGGGCTTGCAGGGTTTGCTGAACTATGGGAGGAAGAACCAGGACTGAGGACTGCAATGTCTAGTCCTTACTCCTTCACTCCTGAGCGGCAATACGGAAACCGCTGAATCGATCGACGCCCTGATCGCCGACGATGGGCAGGAGCGGCCCGACGCCGCTCCTGTATAGCTGACGGCCAGACGGGCGAACGTTCGACCCGACGTCGACGACCCGGCCGTTCACATGAAAATCAGTGCTTTTTTTCAGCCTTCTTGAGGCGCTTGGCTTCTTTCTTTTCCTTCGGCGTCTTGCTCGGCGCCTTTTTGGTGTTCTTCTTTGCGTCCTGGCTCTTGCTCATGGCTTGGTCTCCCTCGTTGAAAGTAATCGCTCCACATCGTCTCCCGGACGGACATCGATGTCGCCGGCATTCACCGCAGGATCAAGGGGCACACTTTGGTACCCCTCCTGCAATCCCCGTGACAGGGTGCAACCAGCGAATGGTAATCCAAGCCCCTACCCGGTGTGAAGTCCGTCGCCTGCGGATAACTTCGCTTCGTGCCCCTTTTGAAGCGGCATGGGCCCGGAAGAGCGACCGGATCGCAAACCGGCACTCAGAGCAGAAAAACAGCGGAACTTCGTACGGCAGTCGCTAGACCAATATTTTGCGAGAGCGTATGTTTACGGGCGAAACGCCAGATTCCGACTGTCCGTTGTTCTTTGACTTCCGAGGCCTCATGAACCGAAACGCCGATTCCCCGCAGCTCGCCGTGCCCGTCAACAAGACCGACCACATCGTGGGCCCCGACACGGCGAAAGTCGTCATCGTGCAATACGGCGATTTCGAATGTCCGACCTGCGGCCAGGCCTATCCGGCGGTGAAGATGCTGCTGGAGAAATTCGAGCACCGGCTGCGCTTCGTGTTCCGGCATTTTCCGCTGACCTCGCATCCCAACGCCGAGCCGGCTGCCGAGGCCGCCGAAGCGGCCGGCGCCCAGCACAAGTTCTGGCCGATGCACGATCTGCTGTTCCAGAACCAGTCCCACCTGAAGCTAAAGGACTTGCACCGTCACGCCGAGAAGCTCGAGCTGGACCTCGTGCGCTTCGATTTCGAATTGTCGGACCAGGTTTACCGGCAGCGGGTGAACGAACACGTGGATTCCGGCAAGCGCAGCGGCGTGCGCAGCATGCCGGCCTTCTTCGTCAATGGCTCGATCGTGGATGTCTCATTCGGACTCGATCACCTGCATGACGCGATTCACGCGAAGCTGAAAGAGTAAAAGACTAGTTCGTCACCCTCATGTACAGCATCGGCAGCTTCTCCGGCAGGCGCCGGATATGGTCGAGGACCATGTAGTTGCGCATGCCGAAGATGCGGGAGACGTAACGATCGGCCTTGGGGTCGAGGCTCATGCAGTAAGTGAAGATGCCGTGGCGGCTGTTCTCCTCCACGGCTTTTTTTGCGTCGAACACCAGGTACTGCGCGTCGTGCACGTCGATATCCGACGGCTCGCCGTCGGTGACGAGCAGGATCAGCTTTTTGTGCGCGCGGCGATCCTGCAGGAAAGATCCCGCGTGGCGCAACGCGGTGCCCATGCGCGTCGACAGTTGGCCGGTCATGCCCGCAAGGCGTGCCTTGGAAAGTTCGCCGTAGGGCCGGTCGAAATCCTTGAAGCGGTAATAGCCGACGTCGTGGCGGCCATTCGACGAGAAGCCGTGGATCGCGAAACTGTCGCCGATGCGTGCCATCGCGTCGGCCAGCAACACCGTCGCTTCGCGCGCCAGGTTCAGTACCGTTGTCGACTCATCCGCGATCATGTCGTTGGTCGACTGCGACAGATCCAGCAGGACCAGCACCGACAAATCGCGCTGCTGCCGGCCCAGGATTGCGTGCACGCGCGGATCGGGTGACACGCCGCTGCGCAGATCGATGGTGGCATTGATGCAGGCGTCCAGATCGAGCCGGTCGCCTTCCAGGCGCTTCTTCAGTTTGATCGGGCGCTGCACCTGCACCGCCTTGACCAGGTATTTCACGCGGTTGACCAGGTCCTGGTTGCGATCGAGGATTTCTTCGATCGCATGCGGATCGCCTTCCGGCGCCGGCTTTTCCAGCAGTGTGCACCATGACGGCCGCTCGCGGCCGATCACGTAATCCCATTCGTCGTAACGGATCGGCGGCGACAGCGGTTCTTCCTTGATGGTTTCGTCCTGCTTCGAAGGTGCGGTCAGCTTGACCTGCTCTTCTTCGCCGGGCGGCGGTTCCGCTCCTTCATCGTTCTCATTCTCGCCGGTGTTCGAATCGTCATCGGCAAGCCGCGCGCCCTGCATCACGACGTCATCGTCATCCGGCGATGGCTCGCCCACGTCGCCGAAATCCCAGATGCCCTGGTTGTCGTCGCGGTAAGCGGGCTCGACCACGTAGGTCTTGAAGTTGAACTGCACCCGCATCTGGCCCATGTCGTTGCCCAGCAGTCCGCCGAGCGCGCGGCTGATGGACTGCTCCTGCCAGAACTCTTTCTGTTCGAAGAACAGGCGGCGGCCCTTCACCACCCACGGGTTGTCGTCTTCATAGTCCGCATCGATCAGCGCACGTGCCAGGCGCGCCATCAACGAACCGGATGTCACGGCGCCGCCGGCCTGGGCGACATGGAAAGCCTTCCAGAGATTGCGCAGCCCGGGAAATTCGCGCATCGCCAGTTGTTCCACGCGTGCGTCCTCGATCAGCGAAACCAGCGCGACCTGCAGCGGCTTGAGGCTGCCCACCGGGAAACGCTGCGCGGTAAACACGATATGGGCCGCGGCATGCACCGACGCGGCACGATACAGCGCCAGCCCGGATTGGCCGCCGAAGCCGCGATAGGATTGCGGCATGCGGATCGTCCAGCCGTCGATGGTGGAACGCCGTCCGGCGCTCGCACCCTTGGTATGGATGAGCGGCCGCAGCTTGATGTTGCGTCCCCACAAGGCGCGCAGGTAAAGCGACAGGCGGCGTTCGACGTCCGGGAACACGGTCTGGTCGCCTTCCGCCTGCAACAACTGACGGCCTTCTTCACTGTCGAGCATGAAGTAACGGGCTTGCGCGTTCGGATCGCGCATGTGCGACTGCACGCCGAGCAAAGCCCAGCGCCGCAATCCGTCCAGGGTCAGTTGTTCGAGCAGTCGATCGAGGCGCTGCAGGATCGGTGCGACGCCCACCGGAGCGAGGCTCGCAAGCTCGGCGAGAAATTCCAGATAAGCGCGATAGAGAGCGGCATCGCGCAGCCGGCGTGCTGCGATGTTCCCTGACGAGAAAACCTGCTCCGCGGTGCGCGCGTCGGTGTGAGCATAGACGGCAAGCGCCGCGTCGAGAGCGCCGAACGCCGCGTCTTCGCCGACCTCCCGAGCGACGCCGGGCGTTTCTCTCAGGTATGCGAGCACGACGCTCCAGCCCAACCCCGCTGTCGCCAGTTCGCGTGCGCCTTCGAGATAACGGGTCAGTCCTTCTTCGGTGAACGAGCGGCTGGCTTCCAGCCAGCTCGACTGCAGCAACTCCCGTGCGTGCGGCCCTAAGGCCTCAAGCAACTCGCTGTACTCGTCAAGCTTCGCCACGTTTCACCATAAGGGCGTTGACACAGAGGTCACAGAGGAGAAAAGAGAGGACACGGAGGAAGAACAAAACCAAATGAGGAGAAACCTATCACGTTCGTCATCGCACATAGCTGCCTGCGTAATATCCATTTTCCGCTTTACTCTGCGCCCTCTCTTGCTTTTCCTCTGTGTCCTCTGTGTCGACGATTTTGATCTAGAGAATTAAAAGCAAGCGCGGATGGTGGCGCCGAGGGCGTCGCGGATATCGGCATCGTCGGTGATCGGCCTGATCAGCGAAACATGGCAGGCCGCCACCGGATCCACGCCCTGGCCGATCAGCGAGCCGGCGTAGATCAGCATGCGGGTCGAGATGCCCTCTTCCAGTCCATGGCCTTTCAGGTTGCGCGCGCGCTCGGCGATGGTCACCAGTTTGGCAGCGGTCTCCGGGCCGATGCCGGATTCGTGGCTGACGATCTCGATTTCGACATCGCGCTCCGGATAGCTGAAATCGAGCGCGCCGAAGCGCTGCTTGGTCGATTGCTTCAGGTCCTTGAGGATGCTCTGGTAGCCCGGGTTGTAGGAAATCACCAGCTGAAAATCCGGATGCGCATGGACGAGTTCGTTCTTCTTTTCCAGCGGCAGCACGCGGCGCGCATCGGTCAGCGGATGGATCACGACCGTGGTGTCCTGGCGTGCCTCCACCACCTCGTCGAGGTAACAGATTGCGCCGTAGCGCACGGCCAGCGTGAGCGGCCCATCCTGCCAGCGCGTGCCGTCGGCATCGAGCAGGTAACGCCCGACCAGGTCGGAAGCAGTCATGTCCTCGTTGCAGGCCAGGGTGATCAGCGGCTTGCCGAGTTTCCACGCCATGTATTCGACGAAACGGGTCTTGCCGCAGCCGGTCGGCCCCTTGAGCATCATCGGCATGCGCACGGCGTATGCCGCCTCGAACAGCGTCACTTCATCGGCGACGGCGCGGTAATACGGCTCCGCGTCGATGGTGTATTGGCGGACGATCCCGTTGGCCGGGGTCAGGTTGTCGGTGTCCTGGGGATTCATGGTTTCATTTCCTTCGCGGCATCGGGGCCGCACCGGTCAGTGTCTGGCGAACGGCCGCCCACGCGGAAAACAGCGCGGCCTTCAGCGCGGCGGCATCAGTTGCAAGGATACGCGTCCACGCGCCGCTTTGGTTTGGCAGGATCGTCACCCCGGCATACACACCGGCAGGAGTCGGCACGCCCCGCAAGGCGGCAACGAGTTCGGCCGGCGGTTTGGCGGAGGTTACGACGAACAGACTGCCCTGCGCCTTCCAGTTTCCGGTGATCCCGGCCAGGCCACGAGTCAGTTGAAGCCCGTCGATACGGAAGCGATCGCGGGCCAGCAGTTTTCCCGCTTCATCCTCGATCAAGGTGTCGGACTGCAACCAGTCGAACAGGTCGTCGCCCCCCTTCGGATCGTGCAGCAGGACGGCATCGCCGAGGATGACGGTTGCACCCGGATGCATTTTCACCCGCACGCCGCTTGCCAGCTTTGCGCGGGGAAACAGGATGACGGGATCGGGCAGATACTCGAGGAACGAATTGGCCCGAGCGTGGAGTTCCACCTGTTGGGTTGCCGGGCGGGACTCCATGCTGTGCACGACGGTGGCGGCGGCGGTGGCGACATGGGCAACGGCGCTTTGCCCCGCCACGATGCGCAGCCGCAGGTCATCGCCTTCGAATAGGCCACCCGAGCAGGATTGCAGGTACACCGTCGGCATGCCGGGCGGATCGCCCGGCATCTTCAGGCTCCGGCCGACGTGGAAGGGATAGCCCACGCGCTGGCGGTGCACATAGGTCGCGCCGTTCGCGTCGCATGCAAACTCCAGTTCGGCTTGCGCCGTTTGCGGCGGAGGCGCCAGAGCGACCGGATCTGCGTCGAGCGGATTCACCGGTCGAACAACACCTGGCGGGAAATGGTCTCGACAACCGCATCGACGCCTTCGCCCTTGGCGCAGTTGGTCAGCAGCACAGGCCGGCTGCCGCGCACCTGATCGGCTTCGCGCACCATGCGATCGAGGTCGACATTCACGTACGGCGCCAGGTCGGTTTTGTTGATGACCAGCAGATCGCACTGGATCACGCCGAGGCCGCGCTTGCGCGGGATGTCGTCGCCGCCGGCGACATCGATCACGAAGATCCAGTAGTCCACCAGGTCGAGGGAGAACGTGGAGGCAAGATTGTCGCCGCCGGACTCGATAAGGATCAGATCGAGGTTGCCGTATTTCTCGTCGAGTTCATCGGCAGCCTGGATGTTCATGGTCGGGTCTTCGCGTATTGCCGTATGCGGGCAGGCGCCGGTCTCCACGGCGAGTACGCGCGCAGGATCGATCAGCCCGCTGCGGCGCACACGCTCCGCATCTTCCTTGGTGGCCAGATCGTTGGTGATGACCGCGAGATTGGTGCCGCGCTGGATGAAGCGCGGAATGAGTTGCTCCAGCAAGCGCGTCTTGCCCGAGCCCACCGGCCCGCCGATGCCGACGCGGGCGGCGCCCGGGCCGCGCGACGCGCGCACCGATGTATCCAGTCCTGGTGTCAGTGTGTCCATGTGCTTGCCTTTTTTTCCGCTTCCGTTCGCGCGCTGGTGATTGGTAATTAGCTCTCAGGCAGTAAAGCTCTAGACCCTAATCACCAATTACCAGTCACCAATCACTGCCGCTCGGTCAGCGCATCATGTAGCGCTGACTGAGCGGCACCGTCTTCGCGGGCTCACACGTAATCACCTTGCCGTCAATCATGACGTCGAAGGTCTGCGGATTCACGGTGATGTTCGGGCAGGCATCGTTATGCAGCATGTGCGACTTGTTGAGATTGCGCGTGTTACGCGCCGGCAGCAGTGCCTTGGTCATGCCGAGCCTGGCCTGGGTGCCGGCTTCCACCGCGAGGTGATTGACGAAGTTGACCGACAACGCCTTCTTCGCTTCACCGAACGCGCCCCACTGCGGGCGCATGATCAGCGGCTCGCAGGTCATCAGCGAAGCGGCGGAATCGCCCATCGCGCCCCAGGCGATGAAGCCGCCTTTGACCACCAGTTCCGGCTTGATGCCAAAGAAACCGGGACGCCACAGCACGATGTCGGCGATCTTGCCATTCTCCAGCGAACCGATGTACTGGTCGATGCCGAAGGTCTTCGCGGCATTGATGGTGTACTTGGCGATGTAACGCTTGATGCGTTCGTTGTCGCCGAAACTGGTTCTTTCCTCCGGCAGCTGGCCGCGCTGATCTTTCATCTTGGAAGCGAGTTGCCAGGTGCGGGCGATGACTTCGTTGATGCGCCCCATACCCTGGCTGTCGGAGCCGAGCATCGAGATCGCGCCGATGTCGTGCAGCACATCTTCGGCAGCAATGGTCTGTGCGCGAATGCGCGACTCGGCAAAAGCAACGTCTTCCGGGACGGACGGGTTCAGGTGGTGGCACACCATGATCATGTCGAGGTGCTCATCGAAGGTGTTCACGGTGTAGGGATTGGTGGGATTGGTCGATGACGGCAGGCAATTCATTTTTCCCGCCACGGCGATGATGTCCGGCGCATGACCGCCGCCCGCGCCTTCGGTGTGATACATATGAATGGTGCGGCCCTTTATCGCGGCGAGCGTATCTTCCAGGAAGCCGGACTCGTTCAGCGTATCCGTGTGGAGTTGCACCTGGAAGTCCAGTTCGTCGGCCACCGACAGGCAGGTGTCGATCGCCGCCGGCATGGCGCCCCAGTCTTCGTGGATCTTCAGGCCAAGGCAACCGCCGCGCATCTGCTCCTCGAGCGATTCGGGCTTGGAGGTATTGCCGCGGCCGAGGAAGCCGAAATTGATCGGCCATGCTTCGGAGGCCTGCAGCATCTTGCCGACGTTCCATTCGCCACCGCAGTCGATGCCCACGGTGATGGGTCCGAGCGAGCCCCCGATCAAGGTGGTGAGCCCCGAGGCAATCGCGTGTTCGCAGAGTTGCGCCGAATCGAAATGGACGTGCACGTCGATGCCCCCCGGCGTCGCGATGAGGCCTTCCGCATCGCGCACCGTGGTCGACACGCCGCACACCAGCTTCGGGTGTACGCCCTCCATCACTTCCGGATTGCCGGCCTTGCCGATGGCGACGATCTTGCCGTCCTTGATGCCGATGTCGCCCTTGATGATGCCGAGCACGGGATCGATGATCGTCGCGTTGCAGATCAGCATGTCGAGCGACCCTTGCGCGGCGGTATAGCCGGATTTCAGGCCCATGCCGTCGCGCAACGTCTTGCCCCCGCCGTGCAGGCATTCGTCGCCCGGCACGGCGTAGTCGTGCTCTATCTCTGCGAGCAGCGAGGTGTCGCCGAGACGAACGGCATCGCCTTTGGTGGGGCCGTACATTGCCGCGTATTCGCGACGGGTCATTTTTGCCATCGTGGTCTCTCGTTTCTCTCGATTCGTGGCTGGTGACTGGTGATTAGTGATTGGTGATTGGCTCCAAGGCTTTTAGAACTAGTGCACTTAACTAGTCACCAATCACCAATTACCAATTACTGGCTCTACGCTCCGCGAAAGCCTTTGGCTTTCGCGCGCGCGAGCGCTTCTTTCTTATGCGACTCGCCGTGAATAGAGCCGTCCGTCAGATTGTTCAATCCGAATATTTCTCCACTGCCGCCGAACGCGGCGAGCGCGACTTCCTTGGCTTCGCCGGGCTCGAAGCGCACGGCGGTGCCGGCGGGAATGTCGAGGTGCATACCGAACGAGGCGGCGCGATCGAAATCGAGCGCCTTGTTCGCTTCGAAGAAGTGATAGTGGCTGCCGATCTGGATCGGCCGGTCGCCGGTGTTCATTGCTTTGACGGTGACCTTCCTGCGTCCGACGTTGAGTTCGATGTCGCCTTCCGGCGTGAAGATCTCACCGGGCACAACCGCCCTGGCGTCCTTCTTCTGTTTGCCGGGACGGATCGGATCGTGGACGGTCACGAGCTTGGTGCCATCCGGAAAAGTGGCCTCGACCTGCAACACCGGCATCAGGTCCGCTACGCCGGGCATGACGTCGTCCATGTTCAGGATGGTCGAGCCGTACCCGATCAAATCGGCGACCGAACGGCCTTCGCGCGCGCCTTCCAAGATTTCGTCTGCGATGATCGCAGTGGCTTCCGGATAGTTGAGCTTGAGTCCCTTCGCCCGCCGCTTCCTCGCAAGCTCCGCGGCGGTGTAGATCGTCAGGCGTTCCAGTTCTGTGGGCGTTAGAAGCATGCCACCTTACCCCCAATGCGCGGACACGTTAGTAGCGAAGCTACCCGTTCGCGGGTAGCGCATTCGTTTTGCCTCCCGCCCCGGAGGCGGAGAGGGTGCCTTGTCGTCGTATTTGCTTAAGAGGCAATTCAATTGTTGTCTTTCATCTGAAGATAGTCACTACAGTCCCAACCACTCAATCTCTCACGGAGGCCCACCGTGCCCTTCACTCCCTCTCCGCTTTGATAAGGGGAGAGGGCTGGGGTGAGGTGCTAGTTCGCAAACAGCCGTGAGTCCTGCACTTCGTGGCGCATGGCCGCGATTTCGGCATGCGGCGTGTAGGCGTACAGTTCGTCCGCCTGTCCCGCAGGCAAGCGCAGCAACTCCACCAGCACTGGTCGGACCTGCAGCAGTATTTTCTGGGCATCGAGATGGCCGATCAGCCCTAAGCGTAGCGCGGCGCCGACGATGCCGGTACACAACGTGTGTGCGGATACGGCGCGGCACGCTTCTTCGGACAGTCCCGTTGCTTTCCACAACATGCCTTGCACGACCGGCAGATGTCCGCGCGCCTTGCGCTCGGCGATCGACTGGCGATATTCGGCGGCCCCCAGTGTGCCAAGGCCCGTATGGACTTTCAGCAGCGATGCGCCGGCGCGGCGCGAACCTTCGCGCAATTCGGTCGCCAGGGTCATCGCTTCGACGAGGTCGTCGAGATCCGCCAGGCGGTCGAATTTTCCATTCGCGCGCATTGCGGCAATGAGAACGGGCGCATCGAAGCTGGCCCAGCGATGGGCAAGCTGTCCCTCGAGGAATTGCGCGACCTGCTCCGCCGCGACGACCTCGCCGTCGGCGCGCAAAGTTTCCAGTCCCCAGGAAAACGCGATGCTGCCGCTCGGAAAAAAACTGTCGGCAAATTGCAATGCGCCCAGCAGGCTTTGCGTTTCAGGCATTGCCGATCTGCCTGGCTCTGCCGTCCGTGATGAACGGCTGTAGCCGCTCCAGATAGCGCTCGGCAGGACCCTGCAGCGCGATCCGCAGCCAGGCGCCTTCAAAGCGCACGGCCCAGTGCATGTTGCCCGCGAAGTAACCCAATTCGAGCGCTGCAGCCGTATCGCGCGGCGCCAGCGTCAGCCATTCGGTTTCTCGCATGCGCACGACCACTGCCCGCTCATCGGTGAGCATCAGAACCGCGCCGTTGAACAGCTGCTGCGTACGGTCGAGCACGACTGCGCATTCGGTGCCGGTATCGGTGGAAGCCCGCATCCGGTGGCGTTGCGTATCCTCACTGGACAGTGACAGGTACTCGACCCTGCCGTGATGTCCGAGATGGTGAAGCCGCTCAGCGATGGGTGGATCCGTCGCCGCGCCGATGATGCTTTCCAGTTTCAGCATGAACTCAATTGTAGAAAATCCGGGCTGCGTGAAGCGCAGCCCGGCATGATGACTGCGGCTTTCAGCGGTGCGCCGGTTCCTTTTTGTTGGGAATGCCCGGAATCGGCGCTTCGTCGGTGCCGACGGTGGTCCGGGTGATCGCCTCCACCATCTCGCGGGTGGCATCCGGATCCGTGATCCACTTCTTGTAGAAGTCGTAGGGGCATGCAGCGACACCCTTGTCGCCTTCGTGTGAATTGATCAGGCCGGTGTAGCCGCGGTGCAGCAGCTTGAACAGGTGGTTTTCCGATTGCATGTTCTTGCGTGCATCGCGGATCAGCGACTTGGACAGCGCTGCGTACTGGATGCCGTAATCCTCTTCACCACATTCGCCGAGCGTGCGGCCATCGAAGCCGATGATCGCCGAATGGCCGAAGTAGGAGTACACGCCGTCGAAGCCGGCTGCATTCGCCACCGCGACGTAGACATTGTTGGCCCAGGCCATGGCCTTGGCCATGATCACCTGCTGGTCCTTGGCCGGATACATGTAACCCTGACAACGCACGATCAACTCCGCGCCCTTCATCGCACAATCGCGCCAGATTTCCGGATAGTTGCCGTCGTCGCAGATGATCAGCGACACCTTCAGGCCTTTCGGACCCTCGGAGACGTAAGTGCAATTGCCGGGATACAGCCTTCGATCGGCACCCAGGGCATGATCTTGCGATATTTCTGCACGATCTCGCCCTGGTCGTTCATCAGGATCAGGGTGTTGTACGGCGCCTTGTTCGGATGCTCCTCGTGGCGTTCGCCGGTCAGCGAGAACACGCCCCAGACCTTGGCTTCGCGGCAGGCGGCGGCGAATATATCGGTTTCCTCGCCCGGGCAGGTGGCCGCGGTGTCATACATTTCCTTGCTGTCGTACATGATCCCGTGCGTGCTGTACTCCGGGAAGATCACCAGGTCCATGCCCGGCAGGCCGACCTTCATGCCCTTGATCATATCGCCGATCTTCTTCGCGTTTTCCAGCACTTCCTTTTTGGTGTGCATGCGCGGCATCTTGTAGTTGACGACCGCAACGCCGACACAGTCCTTGCTGCTCGAAATATCACCGTGCATCATGATTCGATCTCCTTTTCTTCGTTAATCGTGGAACCTTCGCTCCCACTAATGCAGTCGGGCTGCGCAACCGCCGCGGGCTCTTCGCCCGTCTTCCTAATTCACTTCCTAACTCTTTAAATCCATTCTCACCGCGGAGGCGCAGAGATCGCAGAGAACAGCATGAAAATAAATCCATAAACAATGCGACAGCGATAGGAACACGGGCATCCAAAGTCCATTCGTCCATTCAGTGCCTGCACTTCCTTCTATTTGCCTTTCCTCTGCGTCCTCTGCGCCTCTGCGGTGAATGCCTTAGCTTTAAGCTCCAGACCTAAACGGTCAGGAATGCATGAATCTTTGCGGTATCGACCCGCTCCTTCGAATCTTCGTAAACGAACTCGCCTTTCTCGATGATCAGAAAGCGGTCGGCGATTTCCTGGGTGAACCACAGCACCTGTTCCGACACCACCATCGAGAAATTGCGTTCGGTCTTCAGCCGGTTCAGCGTCTTGGCGATGTCCTTGATGATGGACGGCTGGATGCCTTCGGTCGGCTCATCTAGGATCAATACTTTCGGGTTCGACACCAGCGCGCGCGAAATGGCGAGCTGCTGCTGTTGCCCGCCGGACAGATTGCCTCCCTTGCGGTTACGCATCTCGTGCAGCACCGGAAAGGTGTCATAGACGAACTGCGGCACGGTCTTGTCCGGCATGTTCTCCATTCCGGACAGGATGTTCTCCTCGACGGTGAGGTAGGGAAAAATCATGCGGCCCTGCGGCACGTAGGCCAGCCCTTCGGCCACCCGCTCGTAGCTTTTCCTGCCCAGCAGCTGCTTGCCGTCGAGCGCCACGTTGCCGCTGCGAGCCGGCAACAGGCCGATCAGCGATTTGAGCAGCGTGGTCTTGCCCATGCCGTTGCGGCCCATGATCGCGAGCGTCTCCCGCTCGCCGAGCGCAAAACCGACATTGCGGATCACGTGGCTGTCGCCGTAGTAAACGTTCAGGTTCTGTACTTCAAGCATGCGTCGCGGTGATTGGTGACTAGTAATTGGTGATTGGTAATTGGCTCTTACCCAGTCCTGAGTCCCAAGTCCTCAGTCCTGCCGATTAGTGGCCTAAATAAACGTCGATGACGCGTTCGTCGTTCTGCACCTGTTCCATCGTGCCTTCGGCGAGCAGCTTGCCCTGATGCAGCACGGTGACTTTCTGCGCGATCATCTTGACGAACGCCATGTCGTGCTCGATGACCACCATCGAGCGGCCTTTCGCAATGCGCTTGAGCAGATCCGCAGTCTGTTCGCGTTCGCGGGCGCTCATGCCGGCGACCGGCTCGTCGAGCAGCATCAATTCCGGGTCCTGCATCAGCAGCATGCCGATCTCGAGCCATTGTTTCTGCCCATGCGACAGCAGGCCGGCCTTGGTACCGAGCTGCTCGTCCAGGTAGATCTGGCGCGCGACGCTTTCGATCTTGTCCACGATCTCGGGCGCACGATGGAAGAACAGCGAGCCGAACACGTTGCGCTTTTTCGGGTACGAGATCTCGAGGTTTTCCAGCACCGTGAGGTCTTCGTAGACCGAAGGATTCTGGAATTTGCGTCCCACCCCGGCGCGGGTGATCTGGTACTCGATCATGCTGGTGAGCTGGCGATTCTTGAATTTGATGGAACCGCCGCTCGGTTTGGTCTTGCCGCAGATCATGTCTAGCAGCGTGGTCTTGCCGGCGCCATTGGGGCCGATGACGACGCGCAACTCCTCTTCCTCGACATAGAAGTTCAGGCCGTCGACGGCCTTGAAGCCGTCGAAGGAAACGGTGAGGTCCTCGACCGAGAGGATGAGCCCGCTCACTGCCGCGCCCCCGCGCCTACGCTCTTGCCGCCTTTGATCTTGCCCAGCAGGCTCGCCAGGCCTTCAGGCAGGAAGATTACGACAAGCATGAACAGCCCGCCAATGAAATACAGCCAGTACTCGACGAAATTTTCGGAGAAGAAGGTCTTGCCCGCCCCCACCAGAATCGCCCCGTAGACCGCGCCGATCAGCGACAGGCGGCCACCGACCGCCGCATAGATCACCATTTCGATGGAAGGCACGATGCCGACCAGCGAAGGCGAAGCGAGCCCGATCTGCAGGGTGAACAGCGCGCCGCCGATCGAAGACAGCACCGCCGCAACGGCAAAGATGAATCCTTTGAACATCGCCGGGTCGTATCCGGAAAAGCGCACGCGGTCTTCGCGGTCGCGGATCGCGACGAGGATCTTGCCGAGCCGACTACCGATGATGAAACGCGAGGCGACGAGTGCGATCAGCAACAGCGCGACCGTTGCGATATACAGGCCAGTACGCACGCCTTGCGCCTCGAAGCTGATGCCGAAGAAGGTCTTGAAGTCGGTGATGCCGTTGACGCCGCCGGTCACGCCCTGCTGGCCGATGATGACGATGGACATGATGGCCGAGAGTGCCAGCGTGATGATGGAAAAATAGACGCCGCCGACGCGCTTGCGGAAATTCAGATAGGCCAGCACGAAGGCAATGAAGGCCGGCATGATGATGATGGCCGGCAACGTAAACCAGAAAGAGTGGAACGGCTCCCACCACCATGGCAACGCATCGACGCTGTTCCAGACCATGAAGTCGGGGAGGCTGGAGCCGAAAAATTCGGACAGTTGCTGCGCCGAACTGTCGCTGGTGGTCGATTCCAGCTTCAGGTACATCGCCATCATGTAACTGCCCAGGCCGAAGAAAATGCCCTGGCCCAGGCTCAGGATGCCGCCGTAACCCCAGATCAGCACGATGCCGATCGCGGGGAACGCGAAGCACAGATATTTCGCCAGCAGGTTCAGGCGGAACTCGGACAGCACGAGCGGCATCAGGACCAGCAGCAGCCCGAGGATGGGCAGGCCCAGCAACCGCAGCCATTCCACCGGCGTGCGGCGGGCGGCCCCACTCCGTGCCGTGCCGTTCACTGCGCTGGCTCCGTTACTCAACTCATCTCCTCACTTTCGACGCAAACAACCCGTTCGGACGGAAGTACAGCGCGACGATCACCAGCAGCAGGATCGAGGCCTTGGCCATCGAACCAGTCATCAGGAATTCAAATGTGGATTGCAACTCTCCGATGATGGTGGCGGACAGCAGCGTGCCGAGCAGGCTCTCGACGCCGCCGAATACGACGACGATGAAGGTATCGACGACGTACTGCTGCCCGGTGACGGGCCCCGTCGAGGCAAGCATGGTGAACGAGCTGCCCGCGATGCCAGCCAGGCCGCAGCCGAGCGCGAACGTCAGCGCGTCGACCCGCTCGGTATTGATGCCGGTGGCGCCGGCCATTGCGCGATTCTGGGTGACCGCGCGGATGCGCAGGCCCCAGCGCGTGCGGAACAGCAGCAGGTACACGCCGAACGAAACCAGCAGCGCCAGCGCGATGATGAAAATGCGGCTCAGCGGAAACGATGCGCCGGGAATGGCAGCCGGCGCCCACGCCCCCTGCAGCCAGCTCACCGTCGGTACGCCGACTTCCTTTGGCCCGAAGACATGGCGAAACACCTGCTGCAGGATCAGGCTCAGCCCCCAGGTCGCCAGCATGGTGTCGAGCGGTCTCTTGTAGAGGAAGCGGATCAGGCCCCGCTCGAGCGCGAAACCGAATACGAAAGTCACGGCAAACGCCAGGACGATACCGATCAGAAAATAGATGTCCTTCAGCCCCGGCATGAATTTCTCGAAAAACAGCGCAGTCGCATACGTCGTGTATGCTCCCATGGCCATGAGTTCGCCATGGGCCATGTTGATCACGCCCATCAGGCCGAACACGATGGCCAGGCCGAGTGCCATCAACACCAAAATGGTGGACAGGCTCAGCCCATTGAAGGCCTGCATCAGAAAAATATCGAAGGTCATTCTGGAATCGGTTGCCTGTCAAAATCAGCGGGAATCCGCCCGCCGTTCCGCGCCCGGACGTTACCGCCGGGCGCGGAAGGCAGGCGAAGCACTGCTGTCAAGCCATCAGATCTTGGCGAACGGATTCGGCTCGATCAGCGGCGACTCGTAAATCATGTCGATTTGTCCGTCTGCCCTGAACGTGCCGATGCGTGCATGCTTCCACAGGTGATGGTTGGATTTGTGGAAATGGATCTTGCCTTCCGGCGCATCCATCGCCAGGTCCGACGAGGCGGCGACGACTGCCGGTACGTCGATGCTCTTGGCTTTTTCCACCGCCATCTTCCACAGGTAGACCGAGGTGTAACCGCAGGCCATGGTGTCGCCGACCACGCGGTTGGCGCCGTACTTGGCCTTGAACGCCTTGACGAATTTCTCGTTTGCCGGATTCTTCACTCTCTGGAAATAGCCCATGCACGACATGAAGCCCACGAGGTTCTCCGGACCGACGCCGGACGCTTCTTCTTCAGACACCGCCATCGCGCACAGCGCCTGGGTCTTGCCGGTGATGCCCGCTGCATTCAGTTGCTTGTAGAAGGCGACGTTGGAACCGCCTACCACCGTGCTCCAGATCACGTCCGGCTTCGCGGCCTTGATCTTGTTGATTTCGGAAGCGAACTCGATGGAACCGAGCGGATAGTAGCTTTCGCCCACGACCTTTGCGCCGATCTTTTTCAGGTGCAGGTTGGCGAGCTTGTTCATCGTGCGCGGCCAGATGTAGTCGGAGCCGATCAGGTAGAAGCTCTTGCCCTTGTTCTTGTACAGCCAGTCGAGCGAGGCGATGGCGGACTGCGTGCCTTCCTGCGCCGTGTACATGATGTTCGGCGACATTTCGAGGCCTTCGTAGTACGTCGGGTAGTAGAGCAGGCCCTTGTAACGCTCCATCACCGGCAATACCGCCTTGCGCGATGCCGAGGTATAGCAACCGAAAATCGCGGCAACCTGGTCCTTCTCCAGCAGCTTGCGCGCCTTTTCAGCAAATGTCGGCCAGTCGCTGGCGCCGTCTTCGACGACGACTTCCAGTTTCTTGCCCATCACGCCGCCGGCGGCATTGATTTCCTCGATCGCGAGTTTTTCCGCATCCACCACCGAAGCCTCGGCGATGGCAATGGTGCCGGTCAGCGAATGCAGGATGCCGACCTTGATGGTGTCCGCCGCGGCCGCTGAACGGATGAACGGCGCGCCGGGCAATGCCGCGACGGTCGTGACTGCTGCTGCGCTCTTGATGAACTGTCTTCTGTTGAACTTCATGTCTACCCTTTCCCCTTGAGGTGTGCAGCCGTTCGGCGACGGCGAAAAAAAACCCACAGGGCGGATGCAATCCGTCCTGTGGGCTTCTATGCCTGGTCCGATCGCGACGTCCTTGTCGCGATCGGGAATTGTTGTTCCATGAATTTCTCGTTGACCGGCAGAAACCAGCCTGGAAACTCGATGCGCTTCAGGTTCTATATGCCCGAAACGCGATAACCATATTGCAAAATCAGGGCCAATCCCGCAACCAAAATAAATCCGGCCTCAACAGCGCTGCGAAAAACAGTCCGAACGAGTCTGAATTGAAAGACATTCGTTGCAAGCGCGGCGAAAATCCGATTGCTCGCGCGCGTCGCATTGCTGCACTGCGAGCATGACCGATCAACTGACTACGTCGCACGCATCCGGTGCATATTGCAGCGCAATGGCACCAACTTGGAACAATCCGAGACACAGCCTAAGGGCTGCTTTATATTTATGCAGCGGACGCAGAATCACTGTACACGCCGATGAGCGGGGAAGCATGCGCATCGCGTGTGCGGCGGGTCCGGGTCTTGCTCGATAATTGCCGGCAAATAAAAGCGATCACACACAAGGCCGCCTGCCAAAATACGCAGTTCTACGAATACCGGACCGATGCAAGGAGGCATCGGCGTGCCGCAAACGGCACGGCTTCCCGTTCCGGCCATTCGATTTTCATCGTGCGCGGCGCGTTGCCGTGCGTGACTCCAGCGCAAAGGCGCGCCGCCACTGCGCATTCAGCCATGCCGCATCGGACAACCCGAACAATGCGCGAGTCGCGAGACCACGCCGGAAAGACTTCAGGCCAGAGATGATGAAATCCACCAAATCCACCGAACCCATCCGCGTCGGCGTCCTGTTCTCGGAAACCGGCGTCACCTCGGTGATCGAAGAATCCGAGCGCATGGGCACCCTGCTGGCGATCCAGGAGATCAACGACGCTGGCGGCATCAACGGACGCGAACTGCAGGCGGTCAGCTACGACCCGGGGTCGCGGCCAGCGAAATTCGCCGCATTCGCGGAAAAGCTGATCCTCGAGGATCGCGTGCATGTCATCCTCGGCTGCTACATGTCGAGCACGCGCAAGGCCGTGATCCCCGTGGTGGAACGATGGAATGCGCTGCTGATGTATCCGACCCTGTACGAGGGATTCGAGTATTCGCGCAACGTCATCTATACCGGCGCGGCGCCGAACCAGAACAGCGTGCAGCTCGCGGAGTTCATGTTGCGCGAATTCGGTTCGCGCGTTTTCATGGTCGGCTCCGACTACATCTATCCCTACGAATCCAACCGTATCATGAGCGACCTAATCCTCGAGCGCGGCGGGGAGAAGGTGGGGGAAACCTATCTTCCGCTGGATGCGCCCTGGGAGGACTACCTGGCAGTGGCGAAGAAAATCAAGCAGGCGGCGCCGGATTTCATTTTCTCCACCGTCGTCGGCGACGGCACGGCGCTGCTGCACCGCGCCTACGCCCAGCTCAAGCTCGATCCGGCGGCCATGCCGATTGCGAGCCTGACAACCTGCGAAGCGGAAATCAAGCAGATGGGCGCGGACATCGCCGAGGGGCACATCACCTCCGCCCCTTACTTCCAGTCGATCACCACCGAGGAAAACCGCTTGTGCGTGGCCCGCTGCAAAGCCCGCTTCGGCGACGACATTGTGACCAACCAGTGCTGGGAGGCGGCCTACTTCCAGACGCACTTGCTGGCAAGCGCGATGCGTCGCATGAACTGCGACAGCGTGCCGGATCTGCTGCGGGCATTGCCCGGCTCGGAATTCGCCGCCCCCCAGGGCAAGGTTCGCATCGACGAACACAACCATCACACCTACCTGCGACCGCGCATCGGCAGGGCCAACGCGACCGGCCAGTTCGACATCATCGAAGAGGGCCGCCATTGGGTGCGCCCCGATCCTTATCTCGTGTCCCACACCCTGCAGGACTGGTCGGCGCGGGTGCAAGTCAACTCGCGCTAGGTCCATGCAATGAAAAGCGGCGGGACCTCACGGCTGTTGCGCGAGTTGCGATCGCTTCGCGTCGTGGTTTTCCATCCGGAAGACCAGGACGGCCAGGAGCTGATCGGCCAGCTCGGCCGCATAGGTTGCCAGGTCAAGGCCTTCTGGCCGCCACTCGACAAGCTGCCGGAAGAGGCGGATCTGGTGTTCTTCGCGATGCGCCCGGAAATCCTGTCGATGGATCTGCCCTGGTTGCGGCGCGAAAGCTCCCCGCCGGTAATCCCGGTCGTGACGTATGAGAATCCGGTCATCGTCGAAGCGGTGCTGCAATTGAACGCCTTCAGCGTGATTGCCTCGCCCGTGAAATCGTCCGGCCTGCTGACCGCGATTGCCGTCGCGGTCAGCCAGGCGGAAAAATCGCGCACCCGCGAGAAATACGTGCTGCGACTGGAACAAAGACTGACCGCGCAGCGCAAGATCGCCAAGGCGAAGGCAATCCTGATGACGTCGCGCCAGATGTCAGAAGAGGAAGCTTACGACCTGATCCGTAACCGCGCGATGACCAAGCGCGTGACGACGGAGGAAATCGCGGACGCCGTGATCAAGGCAAATGAGATACTGGGGTTCGATGTGAAGGGGTGAGCGGCCAGGGGCGAGCAATGTCTAGTTGCCTTTTACTTTTCCCTTTAACCTTTCCGCTTTCAACTTTGTCTCAGATCTTTGAGCATCCAACCCGATTCATCATCTCAAACGCTGTCCCTGATTCCCCCCTCTGCGCCTTGCGATGCGGAGGGCCGGAGTGGCACACCAGAGATGAATTTCAGGACTTCTTCGCGCCGCGCCATCGTATCCTTGTAGCCCAGTGCGATGAGCGCGCGGCAATAGGCCGGTTCGAACAGCAGGTAGCTCGTCAGCGTCGCCCCGCCGGTGCGTGCCGCACCGAGGCCGCGCAACAGGAAACGAATCGAGCGCGGCAACTCGCGCGAATAGTGCGCCGCGATGCGGTCGATTTCCTCGCTCGGAGAAATCACCAGGACATCGACCTCGCGCAACTGCATGTTGTGTTTGTCGCGCTGCTCGCGCGGAATCAGGCTGATGGTCTTGTTGATGCGCTGCAGGCGTTCGATGTCGACTTCCAGGCTGTCGAGGAAAATGCTGTTCAGCGCATGCCCGGCGATCTGCGCAAGCGACGGATACCCGGCCATCCTCACGCGCTCTGGCGATGAATGTTGCATCTGGCGGCCCACGCCGATGACCATCACGCGATCCGCACCGAGATGCAGCGCGGGACTGATCGGTGCAATCTGGCGCATGCTGCCGTCGCCAAAGAATTCGCGCCGCAGCGGCACCGCGGGAAAAATGAAGGGCAGCGCGCTCGATGCCAGCAGATGCTCGAAGTCGATGATCTCCGGGATGCCGATCCGGCGCGCCCGCTGCCAGCCGGTCAATCCCGGGACGCCCTGGAAGAAACTCACCGACTGTCCGGAAGTGTAACCGGATACGGTGATCGACAACGCGTAGAGCGCGCCCGCGTCGATGCTGCGACGGATGCCGCCAAGATCCAGGCGCTCCCGAAGCAGGTGCGAAAGCGGAGAGTTGTCCAGCAGCGAACTCGGATTGTTCTTTCCCAGGCCGCCTAATAGCAGTGCCAAGAACCAGCGCATGCCGGTTCCGAATACGCCGAGCACGTCGGAGCGATACACCTGGTCGACATGGAAATATTTCCAGATCAGCAGCATCTGGCGGACAGCGCGGTGGAAATCAGTCGCATTGGATGCGAGCGCCGCGGCGTTGACGGCTCCCGCGGAGGTGCCGCAAATGATCGTGAATGGATTGGGGGCTCCGCGCGGCAACATATGGGATACCGCGCGCAGAAATCCGACTTGATAGGCGGCGCGTGCGCCGCCTCCGGTCAGAATCAGGCCTACTTTAGCCGGGGACGAGGAGGGCTTGTCCAACTTTAAGCCCACCCGGAGGAACCGGACCGGGCGCCATTGCTATTGCTCTTTCTGTTCTGCCCGGGCCGATTCAATTGTGGGCTGCACCAGTTCGAGCGCATCGCGCAAAGTGTCTTCGGTAAGGTCATTCAGTGCGTGGGCGAGTATATCGGCGACCGCGTACGTGTCTTCCGGCAACGATTCACTGTCGAGATTGGCGACAAATACCGCGGCGGCGCCCGTGGCGCGCAGCAGTGCCTGGCGTTCGCTCATCAGCATTTCAATTTCCGCGCGCAGCATTGCGATTTCCTGCGCGTGCTGTTCATTGCTCATACCCCTCCCTGCTACTCATTGTTAAAGTCATGATGCCACAAGGCTTTTCGCGGGGCCAGCAATGTCTGTGGAAGGAAATCGAAACTGCTTGTCAAAATCAGGAACGAGCGGACATGTTCCCCAAGTCCATCAGTGCAACCGGATGACATTGGATGGCGGGGCGGCAATGACCGGCAGGTTGAGTGTCAGCAACTGCCGGCCAAGGACCGTAATCGAGCCGCCAATGCGGTTGTTGCCGGTATCGCTGAACTCGAATTCATAAGTGCGCTGGAATCCCCTGCGCCCTTCGTCGTCTCGACCCAGCCGGATCCGCTTCATGGCCACCGTCCAGTCGAGCAATTGCACACCTTCGGCTTCGCAGGCCCTGCGGGCGCCGTCGAGCGCAAAGTCCCGCGCGCGCAGGCTGTCCAGCCAGAACCAGCCGGCGGCGAGGAAAAAGAGAAGGGCGGAGAGTTCAATCATTGAATAGCAGGACCGAGAAAAACTTGTGTCGTGAATTAAATTGAATTGAACAGATGGGCAGGCTCAATAGGTATTGATGGCCTTTCACTCGGACCTCGACCCTCGGCTCTCGTACCTTGTGTTTACGCATCCGAAATTCCCACTTTAACCATCTTCGGCGAAAGTATCCGCACGGCGTCCCGTGGTGCAATGCCGACCAGATAGCCGCGCCTGCCGCCGTTGATGTAGATCTTCGGCAATCCGAGGATGGTTTCTTCCATATAGACCGGCATCTGCTTGCGCGTGCCGAACGGCGAAGTGCCGCCCACCACATAACCGGAATGTCGGTTCGCCGTATCGGGATTGCAAGGCGCGACGGTTTTGACGTCGATGATTCTTGCGAGTTCCTTGGTGGAAACTTTCAGATCGCCGTGCATCAGGACGATGAGGGGATTGCGGTCGTCGTCTTCCATGACCAGCGTCTTCACCACGGCATGCTCCGGCACGCCGAGTTCGCGCGCGGAAACCGCCGTCCCGCCCTTTTCCTCATACTCGTAAAGGTGATCGGTGAATTCGATCTTGTGTGCACGCAATTCGCGTATCGCTGCCGTCACCGGCGCCTTTTCCTTGCTCACCTCCCGGGCTCCGCAGTCAGGATCTGGTAGAGGCTGTGCAGCATCCCCGCCGTGGCGCCCCAGATGTTGCGCTCGCCATACGGCATCGAATAGTAGTACCGGATGCGGCCGTTCTTCACGTCGCTGTGGCGTTGATGGTTGGCGGGGTCGAGAAAAAACCCGAGCGGCACCTCGAAGACGTCGGCCACTTCGAAGGGGTCGGGCTTCAGATCGAACGGGGGCTCCACCCAGCCCACGACCGGTGTCACCCGAAACCCCGAGGGAATATCGTATTCGGGAAGCTGGCCGATGATTTCCACGCGCGACGGGCTCAATCCGGTCTCTTCTTGCGTCTCCCGCAAGGCGGTTGCAATCCGGTCGTAATCGCCTTCGTCCACCCTGCCGCCGGGAAAGCTGATCTGGCCGGCGTGGTCGTGCAGATGCGCCGTGCGCTGGGTGAACATCAGCGTCAATCCGCCGGGCTGATTGACTATGGGAACGAGGACGGCCGCCGGCACCGGATTGTGCTCCGGCGGATGGGCGTAGAGCGGAAAATTCGCGTCTTCCTGCAGGCTGCCCTGGCCCCGCAAGCGTTCCATGAGCCAGGCGCGGCTGTATTGCGAATCCCTGACGACGTCTGATCGAGGCACTTAGGGCGGAGTAGTATTCATGAGATGCGTCATTTTAACTCCGACAACGTGAACAATTTTTTCCACATTGGCGGCGGCAGGCCGGCTTTTCTTTTTTCCCGGCGTCAGCCGCTGTTCTGTATCGCCATCGGATCGTTGCTCGCCCTGCCCCTTGCCGCTCGTGCGGATTGCCAGCAGCAATTGCAACAGCTTTCCGCCGACTTGCGCGGCGTGTCACTGACCGAAACGCAAAAGCAAACCATCGGCGGCATGGTGGACGATGCCCGCCGTTACTGCTGGGTGCATCGGGAAGAGCCCGCAATGCAGATCATCGCAAAGGCGCGGCAGGTCGCCGGCATCAAGCCGCCCGGCAAGGAATTCGACTGGGAAACCGTGCCGCTGGAATCGCTGGAGCGGCGCTAGCGCGCCGCAGAGGCGAGAGATTGGAGATCGCCCATGTCACTTGGTTCAATTTCCTGGAATGCCTAAAGCGGCTCGACGGATTCTCCGACCTTGAACATGCCGCCTTCGAGAATGCGCGCAGTGATGCCGCCATGCCCGCGCATGGCGTTGTAGCCGCCGACGCCGAGGACTTCTTCCATCCTGGAGCAGGGTTCGCAGGGGCCGCTGCCTTCCAATAGGATGGCACCGACG
The DNA here is from genome assembly GCA_025357235.1 of Betaproteobacteria bacterium. Lineage (GTDB taxonomy): Bacteria > Pseudomonadota > Gammaproteobacteria > Burkholderiales > JACQAP01 > JACQAP01. The sequence goes on along the minus strand of JANXPQ010000046.1, from coordinate 3,286 downwards.
CGAAACTTGCGGTCGCGCAAAGCGAAAAGATTGATTCCGGACACAAGCAGGTTGCGGCGTAGGTCGCCGGCACGGACTTCGAATTTGCCGAGGATCTTCGCCACGGCTTCGAGGTGCTCGGCCTGGATCAGCGTCACCTGCCGCTTGCCGTTGGACTTCGAGGCATAGTGATCTCCCGTGAGGCCATAACCGGCGATTGCCTCGACCTGCTCGACCGAAGCTACCGGCGCACGGCGCGCCGCGCGAATGCCGATCCATTCCAGCTTCCCTCCGCGCGGGAACTGCGCCCTCAGCTTTGCTAAATCGCTATCTGGATTCATTTGCTTTTGCCAACCATGTCCTCGGGTCGTACCCACTGGTCGAACTGCTTTTCGGTGACGTAGCCTAGCGCCAGCGCGGCTGCCTTTAGCGTTGTGTTTTCCTTGTAGGCCTTCTTGGCAATCTCGGCGGCCTTGTCGTAACCGACATGCGGATTGAGCGCGGTCACCAGCATCAGCGACTGTCCCAGCATCTGCGCGATGCGCTCCCTGTTCGGCTCTATACCGACGGCGCAGTGGTCATTGAAGCTCACCACGCCGTCGCCGAGCAATCGCACGCTCTGCAGGAAATTATGGATGATCAGCGGTTTGAACACGTTCAGCTCGAAATTGCCCATGGCGCCGCCGATGTTGATGGCGACGTCGTTGCCAAGCACCTGGCAGCAGAGCATGGTCAATGCTTCCGACTGGGTCGGATTGACCTTGCCCGGCATGATCGAACTGCCGGGCTCGTTCTCGGGGATGCGCAGTTCGCCGATGCCGCTGCGCGGGCCGGACGCGAGCCAGCGAATGTCGTTGGCGATCTTCATCAATGAAGCCGCCAGCGTCTTCAGCGCGCCATGCGCGTGCACCAGCGCGTCGTTGGCAGCGAGCGCTTCGAACTTGTTGCGTGCCGGGACAAAATGCAATCCCGTGGATTTCGCCAGCTCATTCGCCACCCGGTTGCCGAACTCCGGGTGGGCATTGATGCCGGTGCCCACGGCGGTACCGCCAAGCGCGAGTTCGGACAGATGCGTCTGCGATCCCAGCACGTGGGCGATGCCATGCTCGAGCTGGGAGACATAGCCGGAAAATTCCTGGCCCAGCGTCAGCGGCGTGGCATCCTGCAAATGGGTGCGGCCGATCTTGACGATGTCGTCGAAGGACTTCGACTTGGCGGCCAGCGTGTCGCGCAGCAATTTCAGGGCCGGCACCAGCTTTTCGTTCAGCGCGCCCATCGCCGCGACGTGCAACGCCGTCGGGAAAACATCGTTCGATGACTGTCCCTTGTTGACGTCATCGTTCGGATGCACAAGACGCTTCTGGCCGCGTTGGCCGCCGAGCAACTCGGAGGCGCGGTTGGCCAGCACCTCGTTCAGGTTCATGTTGGTCTGGGTGCCGGAACCGGTCTGCCAGACCACCAGTGGAAATTCCTCATCGTGCTTGCCGCCGATGATTTCATCCGCGGCGCCAACGATGGCTCGTGCCTTTTTTTCGTCCAGAATGCCGAGTTCGGCATTGACCACGGCGCAGGCGCGCTTGACTCGCGCCAACGCGTAAATCATTTCCAGCGGCATGCGCTCGCCGGAGATGCGGAAGTTCTGCAGGCTGCGCTGCGTCTGCGCCCCCCATAGCCTGTCCACCGGCACTTCGATCTCCCCGAAACTGTCTCGCTCTTTGCGTGTCGCTGCCATCGCTACTACCTCCTGAAAAGTCAAAACCTCAACACAGAGGCACGGAGGACACAGAGAAAAACCGAAATATAAGTTGGTCCGCGAGCGTGCACCCTGGGATTGAGCGTTGCGTACATCCTTTGTTCATCCATTGGCGATACATCAACTTCGACATATGTATTTCCTCAATTATGAATTCCTCTGTACCCTCTGTGCCCTCCGTGCCTCTGTGTTGGGTGTAAAGGGTTGCCTGAGTTCAGGCGCCGAGGTCGGCGAGGGGATGCACCCTTGCTTTCCAAGGACTGGTGAAAAAACCTTCGGTCCATTCCGGCGTGACCTGCGCGAGCGTCGGCGGTTGCCACCGCGGTTTCTGATCCTTGTCGATCAGCAGCGCGCGTATGCCTTCGGCGAAATCCGGCCGCCGCGCACAATGAAGCGCGGCCACAAACTCCATGCGGAATACATCGGCGAGCGACATATACTTGGCGCGCCTTTGCAATTCGTAGCTCAGCGCGGCGGTACTGGGCGATCCCGCGGCGAGCGTCGCCGCCGCCCTTGCGAGCCACGCATCTTCTGTCTTCAGGCCGGTGATCGCGGCAACGACGTCGGTCAACTCTCCGGTGCCGCATAGTTTGTTGATCAGATCGAAATGCAGACGCAGCGGACCGTGTGGCAGGTCGGTTTCAGCGAAGGTGCGCAGCGCCGCGGAAAGCAGGCGACGATTGTCATCAGTGGCACGCGTCCACGACTGCGTCAAAAGCGCATCGAATACGGCATATTTGCGCGCGTGATCGATGCAATAGTCCGCCAGTTTGACGAACAGCACATCGGACGCGTGCAAACGGGCGCCGGTCAGCGCCAGGAACAGGCCGGTGGCGCCCGGCATGCGGCCAAGCAGCCAGCTGCCTCCCACGTCCGGATACAACCCGATGGTGATTTCCGGCATCGCCACCCGCGATTCATGCGTCACCACGCGATGGCTCGCGCCGGACATCAGGCCTACGCCCCCACCCATGACGATGCCGTGCCCCCAGCACAGCAGCGGCTTCGGATACGTATGAATGGTGTAGTCGAGGCGATACTCGCGACCGAAAAAACCCGCGGCGTAAGCATTGCCGCGAATGTCGTCGCGCTGTGCCGATGCATGGTGCGCCAGCATGGCCTCGTGGACCTTGTGCAGATCGGCGCCTGCGGAAAACGCTTTCTCGCCCGCACCTTCCAGTACGACCAGGGCCACACCAGGATCGGTGGCCCATGCGGCCAGGCGCCCGGCAAGCAGGTCGATCATCTCCAGCGACAGCGCATTGAGCGCCTTCTCAGCGTTGAGCCTGGCGATGCCGATGCGCGCGCCGTTTGCGGCGATTCTTTCTTCGAATACGACAGGCAAAGCCATGCAATTTCTCCAACTCTGTTACGACGGACACGCGAAAGCCGTCGCGGCAGGAACGCCGAGGCTCAGCGGCTGAAAGATGCGTCCACGGAGGCCAGCGCGGCCATGTTCACCAGCCTGCGCACGGAGGCGGTCGGCGTGAGGATGTGCACCGGTTTTGCCGCGCCCAGCAGGATCGGGCCGACGGTGATGCCGTCGCCGGAAAT
>JANXPQ010000030.1 GCA_025357235.1 Betaproteobacteria bacterium | reverse complement strand
GACCTGATCCGCCCGGCGCTGTACGACGCCTACCATGAAGTCCGCGAAGTCAGGCCATCCACTGCGCGCCCCAGGCATTACGAGATTGTCGGGCCGGTATGCGAAACCGGCGACTTCCTGGCGCACGACCGCGAACTCGCGTTAGACGAAGGCGATCTGCTGGCGGTCATGTCGGCGGGCGCCTACGGCATGACCATGAGTTCCAACTACAACAGTCGTGCGCGAGCGGCCGAAGTCATGGTCGATGGCGGCAAAGTGCACCTGATCCGCGAGCGCGAGCGCATCGAGCAATTGTTCGCCGGAGAACGCTTGCTGTCCTGATGTTAAACTTCGTGCCGCCGCATGGTTGCGGCCGGAAAAAACATGATTGTTTTCGACCTCGCATGCGACAACAACCATCCGTTCGAAGGGTGGTTCGGTTCTGCCGACGACTTCACCCTGCAGGCGAAGGCCGGCGATATCGCGTGCCCGGTATGTGGTTCGGTTGAAATCACGCGCCAGTTGTCGGCCCCCTATGTCAATACGCGCTCGGGCGGTAAGCAGTCCGACGAATCGCAAATGGTCTCTGTTGCCAACGCCGCCCAGGAACTCAAGAAGAAGTTCATCGATCACGTCCTGAACAATACCGAAGACGTCGGCCATCGCTTTCCCGAAGAAGCGCGCCGGATTTTCTACAAGGAAGCGCCCGAGCGGGCGATCCGCGGCACCGCCTCCAGCCAGGAAGTCGGCGAACTGAAGGAGGAAGGCATCGACGTGATGGCCATTCCCGGCGCACCGGCATTGCCGGAAAAGCTCCACTGAATCCTTGATTCACCGGCGGGCGTGATATAACGCGCCATGCCCGCCCGCGCATTGCCCTTTTTCGTTCTCGGCTTCGGGGTCGTCGTCGTCTCGTTCGCCGCAATCCTGATTCGTTTCGCCCAAGCCGATGGCGCTTCGTCCCTGGCCATTGCCGCCGTCCGGCTTACGGTGGCCGCGATTGTGCTCGCACCCTTCGCGTGGTTGCGCGCCGGCGGGGAAATGCTTCGGTTACACCGGCGCGAACTGGGGCTGTGCATGCTATCCGGCGCGCTGCTGGCCGTGCACTTCTGGGCGTGGATCACCTCCCTCGAACACACTTCGGTAGCCAGCAGCACTGCGCTGGTTACCACTAATCCGCTTTGGGTCGCATTGGCATCGGCCGTTCTTTTGCGGGAGCGTCCGGGCGGCGCTGCGATTGCCGGCATAGTGCTCACACTCGCGGGAAGCATGCTTGTCTTTACCGCCGATGCCAGCCGTGCCTCGAATCCCGACTCGGCGCCGATGCTTGGCAACGCCCTGGCTCTCGTTGGAGCGATAGCGGCGTCCGGCTACCTGCTGGTGGGGCGGGCATTGCGTGCGCGCATATCGCTGACTGCCTATATCTGGCTTGCCTACTCAAGCGCCGCGGTGTTGCTCGTCGCGGCAGCGCTGGCGACCGGAATATCTTTTGCGTCGCTGCCGGGAACGGCATGGACGTTCATGATCGCACTTGCGCTCGGCCCCCAGCTGATCGGCCACACCACGTTCAACTGGGCATTGCGGCGGCTGACCGCGACCTTTGTCGCGGTCGCGATTCTGGGTGAACCGGTTGGGTCGGCCTTGCTCGCCTACTTCCTGTTCGGCGAGCAATTCGGCGCACTGCAGTTCGCCGGCTTTGTCGTGTTGCTGTTCGGCATATTCGTGGCCGCGCGCGACGAACGCCTGCTCCGGCGGGATCAGGCGGTCTGAGAACCGACCGAAGCGGACGAGGCCTGGCGCTGCTGATGCAGCAGATAGAGCAACCGGATCACGAACAGCGCGGCGAGCAACACGGCGAAGCTGAACGGCTCGGTGATGTCCTTTTTTACCAGCCACCAGAAATGCGCCACCGCCAGCGCCGACAGCACATAGATCGATCGATGCAGCCACAGCCAGCGCCTTGCGCCGAGGCGTTTTACCATCTTGTTGGTCGATGTGATTGCCAACGGGATGAGCAGCACGAACGCGGCAAATCCCAGCATGATGAATGGCCGCTTGCCGATGTCCTTGACGATATCCTTCCAGACGAAGAACTGGTCGAGCCAGATGTAGGATGAAGTGCAGGCTGGCGTAGAAGAATGCGAATAGTCCGAGCATGCGCCGCAGGCGCAGAAGCCACGGCAGTCCCGCGATTTTTCTCAACGGAGTGACGCATAGCGTAATCAGGATGAAGGCCAGGGCCCACCAGCCGGTGGAGTGGGTGATGTATTCGACCGGATTGGCGCCCAGCCGGTTGCGAAATCCCTGCCAGACCAGGTGCCCAAGCGGAATCAGGCAGGCCACGAATACGGCCGCCTTGATCCGGGAAATGGCTTCAGGCTTGGGCTGTTTCACGATCCAGATATGAACCACGGAGAACACGGAGGAAAAGCAAAAGCAGGAAAATATCCGAAAGTAAAAACTGATATCGGCGGTCTCTTTGGCGCGAGGCCTGCTTTTCACTCCCCACTGTTTTTCCTTGTTTCTGGTTTTCCTCCGTGCTCTCCGTGTCCTCCGTGGTTCAACATTCCTTTCAGAAATTCTTCTTCAGATCCATGCCCGCATAGAGCTGCGCGACCTGGTCGCCGTAGCCGTTGAACATCAGCGTCTCGCGCTTCTTGTCGAACAGCGAATCGAGCACGGAGACTTTTTCGATGCGACGCTCCTTGGCCTGACTCCAGCGCGGATGGTCGACCGTCGGGTTCACGTTTGAATAAAAACCGTACTCGTTCGGGCCGGCCAGTTCCCAGGAAGTCTTCGGCTGCTGCTCGGTGAAACGGATCCGCACGATGGCCTTGGCGCTCTTGAAACCATACTTCCACGGCACTACCACGCGCACCGGCGCGCCGTTCTGGTTCGGCAACGCCTCGCCATACAGACCCAGCGTCAGCAAGGTCAGCGGATGCATGGCTTCGTCCATGCGCAACCCTTCCACGTACGGCCACTGCAGCACACGCACGCCCTGTCCCGGCATCTGGGCGGGATCGAGCAGCGTGACGAACTCGACGAACTTGGCATTGCCGGTCGGTTCGACCCGCTTGATCAATTCCGCCAGCGGAAAGCCCACCCAGGGAATCACCATGGACCAGCCTTCCACGCAACGCATGCGGTAGACGCGTTCTTCCAGCGGTGCGAGCTTCAGGAGTTCATCGATATCGTAGGTCTTCGGTTTCTTGACCTCGCCCTCGACTTTAACCTGCCACGGCCGCGTCTTCAGCTTGCCGGCGTGCGCAGCCGGATCGTCCTTGTCAGTGCCGAACTCGTAGTAGTTGTTGTAGTTGGTGACGGCTTCGAGCGGCGTGAGTGTTTCGTTCACGGTGTAAGCACTCTTGGTCACGCCCGGCAGTTTGGTTGCCGCGTGCGCTTTGCCTGGCATCAACATGCCGGCGCCATACAGGCCGCCCGCCAGACCCAGGCCGGCAGCCGCGCGCATGAATTCGCGCCGGTTGAGAAACAGGTCACGGTCGGTTATTTCGGAAGACTTGATGTCGCAAGAACGTCGAATCAGCATGATCGAACTCCTCGGTAACGGTGCTTGAGTCGTACCCGACTTCTGAACCTTACATTTCAGACTGCAGCATTCCTGAAGTGTTTGAAGGTTCAGAACGAATCGATGAATCGCTCTGCATCAGGATACACCGGGACTCCGCCCGGCCCTCAATGCCGCATATACGGGAAACAGCCGGCAACGGATGTGTCAGATGAGGAAAACGGTGGCAAGGCCGAGGAAGATGAAAAATCCCATGCTGTCAGTGGTAAAGGTCAGCAACACGCTGGAACCGATGGCCGGATCGCGTCCCATTTTCTGCATGACCAGCGGCACGATCATGCCGACCAGCGCGCCCACCACCAGATTGAGCAGCATCGCGCTCGTCATGACCAGGCTGAGCGGAATGCTGTGATAGAGAATATAGGCGAAGATCCCAGCCACGCCGCCCCAGACCACCCCGTTGAGCAGACTGATGGCAAGCTCCTTGCCAATCAAGCGGCGCGCATTGTCCGGCGTCACCTGGCCGAGCGCAAGCGATCGGATGATCAACGTCGTCGTCTGGTTGCCGGAGTTGCCCGCAATGCCCGCGACAATGGGCATTAAAGTCGCCAGCGCCACCAACTTCTCGATCGTTCCTTCGAAGGCACCGATCACGCGTGACGCAAAAAAGGCTGTGCCGAGATTGACCGCCAGCCACAACCAGCGGTTTTTAGCACTCTTCCATACCGACGCGAAAATATCCTCTTCCTCGAGCAGGCCGGCGTGGCTGAGTTGCTCGGCTTCGTTGCGTTGGCGAATGAAGTCGACGACCACGTCCACCGTGACGCGCCCGACCAACCGGTTGCCCTGGTCGACCACCGGCGCGGACACCAAGTTGTAACGCTCGAACGATTGTGCCGCCTGCTGCGCCTTGTCGTCGGGCGACAAGGTAATGAACTCGGTGTTCATCACGGAGCCCACCGTCACTTCCGGGTCAGTGACGATCAGGCGGTTTATCGGCAGGACTCCCTTGATGGCATCGCTGCGATCCACCACGAAAACCTGGTCGGTGTGATCGGGCAGTTCATCCATGCGCCGCAGGTAACGCAATACGACTTCCAGGCTGATGTCGTCGCGCACCGAAACCATGTCGAAATCCATCAACGCGCCGACTGATTCCTCCGGATAGGACATGGCGGCGCGCAACTGCTCGCGCTCTTCGACGGATAGCGAATGCAGCACGTCATCGACCACGTCCTGCGGCAGGTCGGGGACCAGGTCGGCGATTTCATCGGTGTCGAGCTGTTCCGCAGCCGCGACCAGCTCGTGCGAATCCATGTTCTCGATGAGCGTCTCGCGGACCGAATCCGAGACTTCGAGCAGGATTTCGCCGTCGCGCTCGGCCTTGACCAGGTCCCAGACAACCAGGCGCTCTTCGAGCGGCAACGCTTCCAGGATGTAGGCGACATCGGCAGGGTGGAGCTTGTCGAGTTTCTTTTGCAGCTCGGCAAGGTTCTGCTTGTGGACGAGCGACTCCACCAGTTCATGGCGGGGCATGTCCTGGCTGTGGACCATGTTCTCCACGATCCGGTGCTTGTGCAGCATCGACCTGACCTGCTCGAGGGCTTCCTGCACGCTTTGCGTCCGCTGCTTTTTCTTCGCGGCCTTGGCCATAGTTCAAACCGGATCAAAGATCCGGCAAAGGATACTGCATGTTTGCGTTTCGCCCGAGGTAGCGGCTGCAGAAAATAAAAGCGGGACCTGGATCCCAGGTCCCGCTATAACCGAAGCGCGCCTCGTCGGCGTGTTTGCTTACTGTTTCGCCGGCGTACGCGTCGCTTCCCAGGATATGAATTCCAGGCCATTGTCGCGCTTGGCCCAGATGCTGTGGAAACGGATTTCCACTGCTAATTCCTGGCCCTTGACGGTCACGTCGAAGTTGCCCAGGCCGGAAATGATCGCGACGCAGCCGTAGGTGCGCACCGTCACGTCACTGCGCCGCATGACGCGATATTTGACCGTGCCGGACTTCATCGAATCGATGTAGCTGGCCTTGGTGTCCACCACTGCGGACGAATGGATGTACACGAGATCATTGCCCAGGAGTTTTTGCAGCGCGCCGAAGTCATCGCCCATCTGCGCCGCGTAGCGCGCGTCTTCCGATGCCAGCGCCTCGTCAGCCGAGACCGGACCCCCACAGTCTTCAGCCATAGCCGGACTTGCCGCGATCACTCCCAGAATTGCAAAACCAAGAAGCAGACCAGAACACACTTTCATGATTCCTCCCTGTATGTTTCGTTATTGGAAAATACCGACGACCATGCGCCGGTCAGCCATAAAACGCCAACTCCTCACGACGGTGCACAACGCTGATTCGAATCCCGATACCCCTTATTGTGATGTAAGCACGGCGATCGCTTTTGCATCGCAGACCACCTTTTTACCCACCAACCGTGCCGCAAAGATCGACAGCTTGCCGGCTTTCCAGCCGTAACCGTAGCGTTTCTTGTCGTCGGCACCCTTTTTGTCATCGCCATCCTTGGCCGCGCTTTCGCTTTGCAGATAGTCGCAATTGGCGCCCGGATCGTTCAGGGAGAGCTCGTAGTTGAATTTCTGCTCGGGCCAGGTCGCCTCGCCGGATTCGCTGAAGACCCAGGGGCGGCCTTTTTCGTCGTTGTATTTTCCCGCAATGACGAAGCGGTTGAGCTGCGGACTCAACTCGCCCGCTAGCGGCACGTAATCCGCCCATTTGCCCTTCATGAAATCCGGCTCGGCAAACCGCAACCGGTCGAATTTTCCCTGCGCGTTCTTGACAGCCTCGAAACGGATGTATTTCACTTCGTTACTCGACACCGGTTTGTCGTCGGCGCCGACGACCAGGCGATACGCGCCGGGCTTGCCATCGGGCTCGACATCAAGCACCGCTTGCAGCGTGGCCTTGTTGAAATCGGTCACGACGATCGGATAGGCGCGGCCCTCGCGCCGGATCGCGATGACCACCGGCGCCGTCTTCTTTGCCGCGGCATGCGGGCTTTTCAGCGCAGCAAGTACGCTCAGATAGGCTTCGTTGATCCAGATGCCTTCCACATCCTTCAGAAACACCCGGTCCTTGCGCACGGGGGGAGGCTGCGCCGGGGGGTTCTGCGCAAACGAGGAAAAAGAGGTCACGACAAAACAAACTGCGGCAACGAGCGTGAAGCGACGATGCATGGCTGGTTTCCTGAAATTCATGATTTTGTGTTGGCTACGACGGGTCGCTGTTTCCACAACCCGGTAGCCTGCTCGAAGGCGTGGGCGATCTGCAGCAGGCCGAAGTCGTCCTGGTGGCGGCCGACGATCTGCAGGCCGACCGGGAGCCCCTTGCGGCTGAATCCGCAGGGAACCGAAAGCGCCGGGGCGCCGGTGACGGTGATGCGGGAACAGGAGCGCATCCAGTCGATGTAAGTATCGAGTTTGACGCCGTTGATTTCGGTCGGATAGGGCACATCGACGTCGAACGGCAGCACCTGGACGACGGGTGCGACGAGGAAATCGAATTTTTCCATGAATTCGCGCATGCGATGGAACAGTTGCGTGCATTGCACTTCCGCCGAGCCGATTTGCGGCCCGGTCAGGCGCGATCCCTGTTCGATGTTCCAGATCACCGTGTCCTTCATCTGCTCGCGCTTGCTCTTCAGCAGCTGGCCGAACGACAACTCCATGTTCCATGCACGCATGACACCGAAAATATCGTCTGCATCGCGCAGGTCCGGGGTCGCGTCCTCCACGACGCAGCCCAGGTCCGTAAATATCCCGCGTTGCTTCTCGGTGATCTCGCTCACCTCCGATTCGAACGGTAAACCGCCCAGGTCGCGGCTCCAGGCGATGCGCGCGCCCTTGAAGTCCCTGGCCAGGGAACGCGCGAACGTCAGTCCCGACTCCTGCAGCGAAGTGGGTGCGCGCGCGTCCGGGCCTGCGATCGCGGACATCGTCAGGGCAACGTCCTGCACTGTGCGCGCCATCGGCCCGACGACACCCAGGTGGAACCACGCGGAAAGGCTGGGCCAGTTCGGTACCCGTCCGGGAGACGGGCGCAGTCCGACAACGTTGCAGAAACTTGCCGGGTTGCGCAGGCTGCCGCCCAGGTCGGATCCGTCTGCTATCGGTACCAGGCCGCAGGCCAGCGCGGCCGTCGCGCCCCCGCTGCTGCCGCCGCAGGTCTTGTCGAGGTCGTACGGATTGCGGGTGGCGCCGAACACCGGATTGAAGGTCTGTGAACCGGCGCCGAACTCCGGAACATTGGTCTTGCCGATGGTTATCGCGCCGGCCTTCCTGAGCCGCTCGACTATGATCGCGTCCGCCTCCGGCACAAAATCCCGGAAGATCGGCGAGCCGAAGGTGGTCCGTATGCCCTTGGTCGGGGCGAGGTCCTTGTGTGCGACCGGCAGCCCGGCCAGAGGCCCGGGGTCATCCCCCCTGGCGAGCGCCGCATCCACCGCGCGGGCCCCCTCGCGCGCTGATTCCGGCAGAAAGGTCACGATGGCGTTGATCGACGGATTCACACGCTCGATCTGCGCGATATGCGCATCCATCACCTCGACGCTGGAAAATTCGCGCGCACGAATGCGACGAACGATCTCATGTGCAGGCAGGAAGCAGAGCTCTTCGGGATTCATGGCTACGATTCGAGAAAAGGCGCCCATGGTAGCCGAATCGGGCCTGCAGGGAATCCCGCCCGTTCAGTGGCCAGTCCGCATCAGCGCATCGCGCTCGGCCGCCCACGGCGCCGCCGCGTCGAATTCCACCCATGCGCCTTCGACCTTGACGCCGGCACGCGTTAAAACAGCCTCGTAGTCAGGATAGCTGGCGCCTTCAAACTGGGCACGCACCAGGTCGCCGAATATCGTCGTCCCCGTCAATTCGTCGAGCCGGGCGACGATCTCCTGCGCGCTCCAGCGCCGCTCCTCCGATGCGCAGCAACGCGACAGCAGCTCCAGCGCCGTATCGAGCGACTGCTTCCCGCCGGTCTGGCTGCGCAATTGCAGGTCGGCCGCGAGCATCATCGCAGCGCCTGCCCAGTACACCCGCAGATAGATTCCGTTGTAACCGATTCGCTCGCTTGCGCGCACCAGACTCAACTCCGGTGCGGTGCGTGCGCCGCGCTGAAATCCCTCCTGCATGCGTTGCCATCCCTCCTCCACACTGATCGCTCCGCCGCGCGCCATCAACACGTTCTGCAGATACGTCGGCATGCCCTCGAACAGCCAGGCATCGCGCGAGACGACGTAAGGCAGGAAAAGATGCGACATTTCGTGGGTCAGGCTCCAGTCGCGCTCGAATTCCCCGGATGGGCGCGCCGGATTGATGAACAGGTGGACGGCGGGCCCGCCGCCTCGCGAAACGTAAGCCCATGGAACAGGGCCGCGGCCGCGCGGCGTCGGCGTCACCACCACCTGGAGCGAGGCAACCGGAAATCGACCGTACAGAAGAGAGACGTTGCGTGCCGCGTGTTCGATCCACTTTTCCAGTTGCGCCTGTTGCGCAGGTGCCGGCGCATCGAGCAACGCTACATGCAGGACTGCGCCTGGCACTTGAATATCGCTAGTAAAAAAATGTCCGAAGGCCACCACGCCCGACCAGTTGTACGGTGTGGCGCCGGCAAGGAATACCGGCTGCCCGTCGTTTCCCGCCCTGCGTTGCCAGGGCGCGGAAACTTCCACGCCGGACGGCAACCGGAAACGCAGTTCGATGCTTGCGTCCGACTCCTGCGGACGCCACAGCCAGTCGCCGATCGCGGTGAGCATGTCGCTTCCAACCCGGCGCGTTTCCGGGCCGCCGGTCTGCGCGCGCGTCTGTGCAGGCTGCAACTTGACTTGGTAATCCACGCAGGTGTTTTCGGCAACGGCATCAAGCATCACCTTGTCGCCGCTCGGATCGAGGGCGCGATCGCCTACGCGCATCGACTCGAGATAGAACCTCGCGCCGTCGGATGCCGCCACCAGCGCCGCTGGCGCCTTCCCGTCGAAACAGGCGCGCACCGCGAGCCGGTCGAGCGAAGGATGCACGCTGACTTCATAACGATGCACGGACGCCGCGTGGGCCGACGCGCAAAGCACTATCGCGGTACCCGCGACCGAAGCCGCCGTGCGCAAGCCGGACAGAAGCCGTGTCACTGGGCGACGGGCTGAATGCCGATGCCGCGCGCCATGAACGTGGCCATCAGGGGAATGAAGGCGAACAGGATCATTTCCACGACAATATAGCGGCGCGCCCGCAGTACCTGGTAATCCGCCGCCACGTTGGCCGCGCCGGAGGCAAGACTGCGCAGCCAGCGTAGATACTGCAGCGTCGGCGGAATGGACATCAGGCCGACGGCGACAAACAGCGCGAGCTTGATGTAGAATACCGGGTTGTGAAGATAGAAGGCCGCGCCATTGCCGTACCAGACAACACGGGCCGCGCCGGTGCCTAGTGCCAGTACGGCCGCTCCCATGTAAAGCAGGTCGATGCGCGCCAGCTTGCGAATGCGACTGTCGGCAATGCCCGGCACGCAGGCCAGATACTCGACGACGAGAATCACGGCGATCGATATCATCGCAACGTAGTGCAGGTAAGCAATCAATGCACTGGCCATTCAGTCTTCCTCGCTGGTTGTCGGCGCGCCCGCGTTCATGATCGCATCGCGCAGGCGCATGTCCCGGTCTTCAGCCGAAAATTCGATGCCGCTCGCGCCCACGGCGATGCCGAGCGCCCGATACGTCTGCGCCAAGTCGGGGAAATTCCTCGATGCGACATGCTGATCGTAGATCTCGCTGAAAATGCCGGTGCCTGTTACCTCGTCGAGCTTGTCGAACAGCTCGCGCGCACTCCAGGCCCGATCCGTCGCCCTGCCGCAGTCATTCAATGCCGCCAGCGCGGTATCCAGGGACTGTTTACCCGCCGTCATCTGCCGCAAGCGCACGTCCGCGATCAGCAGCATCGCCGCACCCTCCCAATAAACGCGCATGTAGGTATCGTCCCGATACATGCTCTCGGTTGCCTGCGCGAGAGTGAGTCCATGCGCACTGTCCATGCCGCGCACGAAGCCTGCGTGCAGGCGTTGCCATGCATCGAGGGGCGTCATGCGGCCGCTGCGGGCACGCAACACGTTCTGGTAATAAGTGGCCACTCCCTCGGACAGCCAGATGTCGTCGGAGTTTACGTAGGGCAGCAGCAGATGCGAAAGCTCGTGCACCGCGGTCCAGTCATCGAAGAATTCCCTGATGGGCCGCCGCTGGTTGATGAAGAAGTGTGCGGCAGGACTGCCGCCGCGCACTACGTAGGCCCACGGCGCCGGTTCATTGCCGCGCGCGCCGGGGACCACCAGGATCTGCGCCTGGGATTGCGGAAAGCGGCCATAAAGGTCCGCCACCGCTTGCGCGGAATCCTGAATCCAGGCCTGCATCTGCTCGACGTCCGCCGCCGGCGTTCCGTCCAGCACCGCGAGCCGTAACCGGGCACCCCCGACGCGGATTTCCTTCTCCTTGAATCGGCCGAACGCCACCGACGCGGGCCAATCGTAGGGACTGCGTCCGGTCCGGAATACAGGCTGTCCGCTGCTCGCCGCAACCGGCTTCCATGGCGCCGATACGGCAATGCCCTCGGGAAGAAGGAAGGCGACTTCGATGTCTTCGTCGGCTTCGAGTCTTTCCGGCCGCCAGAACCAGATGCCGACCGAAGTCAGAAGGTCTTTGCCGACATGATGGATCTTGTCCCCGGTGCGGTCGTGCTGTCTGATGGGCCGGGAAACATCGACTCGATAGAGAACACAGCCATTCTCCGGCACGGACTTCAGGCTGATAGAACCGCTGGGCTCAATGGCCTTATGGCTCCCCTCGACGCGAAAGTCGGTCAGCGCCAGCGTGGCATCCAGTGATTCCGCGGACAAGGTGGCGGGCGCGAAACCATCGAAACAAGCGCGAACGCTCAGCGTGGAAAGCTCGGGATCGACGGCAACCGTATACTTGTGCAGGCGCTCGGCCGCTGCCGTACCCGCTGTCAGCAGGAACAAGACGGCCGACACCGGCGCCATAGTCCGGCGCAATATCGGTAGGACTGACGGCTGCGTTAATGCTGGCATGCGCAAGGTCTCTCCGGTGCCATGTTACGCCGGGAATTTGCAGCGGTGGCCGGCACCTGAAGAGTTCGTCCTCGAGGGCCGGTTACGCGGCGAGTTTGGCGTCCGGTTCGTACGAAAGATTGGTTGCGAGCCAGCGTTCTATTTCCTGCACGCTCGCGCCTTTGCGACGGGCATAGTCCTCAACCTGATCGCGATCGATTTTCGCGACGGCAAAATACTGTGATTCGGGATGGGAAAAATAAAATCCGCTGACCGCCGCAGTCGGCAACATCGCGAATGATTCCGTCAGCGTGATGCCGACCTCGGCCGGCGCATTCAGCAACGAGAACAGCAAGCCTTTTTCGGTATGTTCCGGGCAGGCGGGATAGCCGGGTGCGGGGCGGATGCCGCGATATTTTTCGTTGACGAGTTCCTCGATGCTCAACGCCTCGCCGCGCGCATAGCCCCAGAATTCCCGGCGAACGCGCTGGTGCATGAGTTCCGCGAAGGCTTCCGCCAGCCGGTCGGCCAGTGCCTTGAGCATGATCGCGTTGTAGTCGTCGTGCTTGCGCTCATATGCCGCGACGCGCTCGTCGATGCCGATTCCCGCCGTCACCGCAAACGCGCCGATATAATCGCGCACGCCGCTGTCCTTCGGCGCCACCAGATCGGCCAGGCACTGGTTCGGCTTGTCCAGCGGCTTGACCATCTGCTGCCTGAGGAAATGGAAAGTCGTGGCGATTTTCTGCCGCGATTCATCCGCGTAGACTTCGACGTCGTCGCCCACGCTGTTGGCGGGAAACAATCCGACCACCGCTGCGGCTCCCAGCCATTTCTCTTCGATGATCCGCGCCAGCATGTTCTGCGCGTCGTCGAACAGGCTGCGCGCGGCCTCGCCGACGACTTTGTCCTGCAGGATGGCCGGATAACGTCCCGCCAGTTCCCAGGTCTGGAAGAACGGCGTCCAGTCGATGAGCTTCGCAATTTCCCCAAGCGGATAGTCGCGCAATACCTTGGTCCCGGTAAGCGCCGGCACAGGCGGCACATAACTCTTCCAGTCCGTTTTCAGGCCGTGGCGGCGCGCTTCCGCTATCGGGTAATGCGGTCCCTGGCCTTTCTTGCCTTTGTGCTGGCTGCGTGTTTTCTCCGCCTCGTCCTTTATCTTGCGCATGAAGTCGTCGCGCAATTCCCGCGACAGCAGGCTGGTGCACACGCCGACGCTGCGCGACGCATCCGGCACCCACACGGTGGTGCCGGAGTAGTTCGGCTCGATCTTCACCGCGGTATGCACGCGCGAGGTCGTCGCCCCGCCGATAAGCAAAGGCACACGGAAACCCTGGCGCTCCATTTCCTTGGCCACATGGGCCATTTCCTCGAGCGATGGCGTGATCAGGCCGGACAGGCCGATGATATCGGCGTTTTCTTCCCGCGCGGTCTTGAGAATTTTCTCTGCAGACACCATGACGCCCAGATTCACCACGTCGAAATTGTTGCACTGGAGCACGACCGAAACGATGTTCTTGCCGATGTCGTGAACGTCGCCCTTCACCGTGGCGATGACGATCTTGCCCTTGCTCTGGCCGGAGGTACCCGAGCGCAGCTTTTCCGCTTCGATGAAAGGAATCAGGTGCGCGACTGCTTCTTTCATGACCCGGGCGGATTTCACGACTTGCGGCAGGAACATCTTGCCGGCGCCGAAAAGATCGCCGACGACGTTCATGCCTTCCATCAGCGGACCTTCGATGACCTGGATCGGATACGGGAACTGCTTGCGCGCCTCCTCGGTATCCTCGACGATGTAGGTCGTGACGCCCCTCACCAGTGCATGCGTGATGCGCTGGACTACGGTACCTTCACGCCAGGACAGGTCTTCGACCGCGACCCTGGCCTCGCCCTTGTAGCTTTCGGCGAACTCGACCATGCGCTCGGTCGCATCCGGGCGGCGGTTGAACAGCACGTCCTCGACCCGCTCGAGCAAGTCCTTCGGAATATCCGCGTACACACCGAGCTGGCTGGCATTGACGATGCCCATCGTCATGCCGGCCTTGATGGCATGAAACAGGAAAGCGGTATGGATCGCTTCGCGGATCGGATCGTTGCCGCGGAACGAGAACGAGATATTCGAAACTCCGCCGCTGATCCTGACGTGCGGCAATGCCTTCCTGATGGCACGCGTGGCCTCGATGTAGTCGATGGCGTAATTGCTGTGCTCTTCGATTCCGGTGGCAATCGCAAAGATGTTCGGATCGAAAATGATGTCTTCGGGAGGGAAGTCCGCTTTATTTATCAACAGCTCATAGGCGCGCGCGCAGATCTCGACGCGGCGCGCAAGCGTATCGGCCTGGCCCTTCTCATCGAAAGCCATGACGACTGCCGCAGCGCCATAGCGGCGTACCAGGCGCGCCTGGCGCAGGAACTCGGTTTCGCCTTCCTTCATGCTGATCGAGTTCACCACGCACTTGCCTTGCACGCATTTGAGGCCGGCTTCGATCACCTCCCACTTCGAAGAATCGATCATCACCGGCACGCGCGAGATGTCCGGCTCGGAACCGATGAGATTGAGGAAGGTCGTCATCGCCTTCTTCGAATCCAGCATCGCTTCGTCCATGTTGACGTCGATGATCTGGGCGCCGCTCTCGACCTGGCTGCGGGCCACCGCCAGCGCCTCGGTATAGTTGCCGGCGAGAATCAGGCGCGCAAAGGCCTTGGAGCCGGTAACGTTGGTGCGCTCGCCGACGTTCACGAACAAGGAGTCGTCGCCGATGTTGAGCGGCTCCAGGCCGGAAAGCCGCAGCTTTTTTTCGACCACCGGAACCTGTCGTGGCGCTATGCCTTTCAATGCCTCGACCACCGCCTTGATATGCGCGGGCGTCGTGCCGCAGCAACCACCCGCGATATTCAGGAAACCGGCCTGCGCAAATTCCTTCAGGAACGATGCGGTGTATTCCGGCGTTTCGTCGTATTCGCCGAACGCGTTCGGCAGCCCGGCGTTCGGATGCAGGCTGGTCATTGCATCGGCGACTTTCGACAGCTCTTCGATGTACGGGCGCAGGTCCTTGGCGCCGAGCGCGCAATTCAGCCCGACCGAAAAGGGGCGTGCGTGCGAGATCGAATTCCAGAACGCCTCGGTGGTCTGGCCGGAAAGTGTGCGGCCGCTGGCATCGGTGATGGTTCCGGACACCATCACCGGGATATGCAACCCATGGCGCCCGAGATAGTCGTCGATGGCGAACAGCGCTGCCTTGCAGTTCAGCGTGTCGAATACGGTTTCCACCATCAGCAGATCGGCGCCGCCGTCCACCAGCCCGCGCACGCACTCGATATAGCAGGCCACCAGCTCGTCGAAGGAAACATTGCGAAAACCGGGGTCGTTGACGTCCGGCGAAATCGACGCGGTGCGGCTGGTGGGGCCGAGCACGCCGGCGACGAACCGCGGCTGGCCCGGCGTGCGGGAGGAAAATTCATCGGCCGCGGAACGCGCAAGGCGGGCACCGGCGCTGTTGAGTTCATGCACCAGCTCGGTCATGCCGTAGTCGGCCATCGACACTGCGTTCGAGTTGAAGGTGTTGGTCTCGACGATGTCCGCGCCCGCTTCCAGATAAGCGGCATGGATGCCGCGAATGATCTGCGGCTGCGTCAGGGTCAACAGGTCGTTGTTGCCCTTCTGATCGCTGCCATGTTCGTGGAAACGTTCGCCGTGGTAGTGACCGGCCTCCAGGCCATGTCCCTGGATCATGGTACCCATTGCGCCGTCGAGAACGAGGATGCGCTCGCGTAACTGGCCATTCAGCAGGTTATTGCGATTTTCAGTCATGCCTTTGCCAAAAAATAAAAAACCCGTCCGCTAAAACGGGACGGGTCTGTCACGCTTTAGCGGCATTTATTAAGCGCCCGCAAGCTGGGTGTCAAATCGGCGCAATGACAAGTTAGCCCGAAGGGCCCGCTGTGTCAATGCACGGCCTTGCGTCGCCGCCCGGGTGCAGCACCCGGTCAAATCCGTTCGTAGCGGCGGTATTGCACGGCTTCGGCCACATGCGTCGTGGAAATGCCGGATGCGCCTGCCATATCCGCAACGGTGCGCGCGACCTTGAGGATGCGATGGTAAGCGCGCGCCGATAATCCAAGTGCGCTGATCGCCTTGCGCGCGAGCTGATCCGCGTCCGCCTCTGCAACACAGTGTTCCCCGATTTCCCTGACCGAAAGATGCGCATTCGGTTTCCCCTGCCGCGCAAGCTGGCGATCGCGCGCTGCCGCAACACGCTCGCGTATGACCGCGCTCGGCTCGCCACGTTGGCGCGAACCGAGATCTTTCTCAGGCACGGCCGGAACTTCGATGTGAAGGTCGATGCGGTCGAGCAGGGGGCCGGAGATGCGATTGCGATAGCGCGTGACCTGATCCGGCGTGCAATGGCACTTGCCCGAATAGTGGCCGAGAAAACCGCACAGACACGGGTTCATGGCCGCCAGCAACTGGAAGCGCGCAGGAAACTCCGCCTGCCGCGCGGCGCGCGAGACGCTGATCTTCCCGGATTCGAGTGGTTCGCGGAGCACTTCGAGCACATCGCGGTTGAATTCCGGCAATTCGTCGAGAAACAACACGCCGTGCATCGCCATCGAAATTTCGCCCGGCCGCGGGTTGCTGCCCCCGCCGACCAGCGCAACTGCAGACGCAGTGTGATGCGGTGAACGGTAGGGCCGGCGCTTCCAGTGGCGCACATCGAAGCCCGCACTGCCAAGCGACTGCATCGCTGCTGAAGCGAGCGCTTCTTCCTCGGTCATCGGCGGCAGGATGCCGGCAAAGCGTTCCGCGAGCATGGTCTTGCCGGTGCCCGGCGGTCCCACCATGAGCATGCTGTGGCCCCCCGCTGCGGCGACCTCGAGCGCGCGCTTGGCCTGCGACTGACCCTTGACCTCGGCAAGGTCTGCCACCTCATTTTCAGCCGCCAGCGGCGCCTGTGCAGAAAGGCCCAGTAACTCGCGCCCGGCAAGGCGCGCACAAACCTTCAATAACGTGGGCGCCGGATATACGCGTGCATCCCTTACCAGCGGCGCCTCCACGGCGCTGTCGACCGGCAATACAAATGCGCGGCCTGAACGATGCGCGTTGTAAGTCATGGCCAGCGCCCCGCGTATCGGGCGTAGTTCGCCCGTCAGCGCAAGCTCCCTGGCGAATTCATACTCGACAAGCTTGTCGCCGGGAATCTGGCCCGAGGCGGCCAGGATACCCAGGGCGATCGGCAGATCGAAACGGCCGCTTTCCTTGGGCAGATCGGCAGGCGCCAGATTCACCGTTATGCGGCGTGCGGGAAAGTCGAAGCGGCAATTCAGCAGCGCGGAGCGTACGCGGTCCTTGCTCTCCTTCACTTCGGCTTCCGGGAGGCCGACGATCGTAAAACTGGGCAGGCCGTTCGCAAGATGGACTTCCACCGTGACCGGAGGCGCTTCCATGCCGGCAAGCGCCCGGCTGTATAGAACGGCGAGAGACACGGTCTGATATATCGGTCAGCGCCTGGTCGCGTCCGCGAGCAGTTTCTCCATCTCGGCCACCCGGGCTTCCATCTGCTCCAGCTTTTCGCGGGTGCGGCCGAGCACATCCTGCTGGACGTCGAATTCTTCCCGGGTCACCAGATCGAGCCGGGAAAAAGCGCTCGACAAAAGCGCCCGCAGATTCTTTTCGATGTCCTTCGCGGGCGAGGCCGCAAGGAGCTCGCTGACCCTTTTACTCAATTCGTCCAGAAGTCGGGTTTCCAAGTGCACACCTCCTGGCGCGAGTGTAGCAAAGCCCGCCGGCTATTCCTCTTCGCACCGCCAGGGTGCAAATCGTCGCAGCAACGCATTTATTTGGTGCAGCGCCGCACCAGTCCTCCCAGATAACTGCCTTAAGTCCTTATCCCAAAGGATATTTCCGTTTGGCATGTTAAATGCTGACGCCTCTCGCGGCTGTCTTCAATCAAGTCATTTCAATCATCAAAAGGAAATCGCCATGCTGAGGAACAAACTTTTAGCTGCCGCTGTGGTTAGCGCATTTGCGTCGCCGATGGTGGCCGCCGCAGAAGATGCAAAACCGGCCGCGCCGGCAATTCCGACTATGAGCCAGATTCTGGATTCCTCAGGGCTCACTATGAACGGCTACATCGACACTGCTTATTCCCACGCGAGCCGGGATATCGAAGCTGGTCCATCGGACCGCGCGTTTGACTCGCAAAATAGTTCATTCATGTTGCATCAGGTCGGACTGACCGTGGCCAAACAGCCGAAAGAGGGGTTCGGAGGACTGGTCAACATCACCGCCGGAGAGGATGCCAAAGTTATCAACGGCAGCGATGGAAGTCCCGGAAACAACTTCAACGTAACCCAGGCTTTTGGCCAGTACGCAGTCGGATCGCTGACCGTCATTGCCGGCAAGTACACCACCTTGCAAGGCACCGAGGTAATTGCCAGCCCTTCCAACATGAATTTCTCGCGATCGCTCTTGTTTTTCGGGGAGCCGCTCACCCATACCGGCCTGCGCGGGACCTACGCCTTCAATGACAAGATCAGCTTGATTGCCGGCGTCAATAACGGCGTTGGCGGCAGCGATCACGATGCAAACAGGGGCAAGACGCTCGAGTTGGGCGCGACTTTCACGCCGATCAAACCGCTCTCCATCGCCATCTCCAACCTCAGTGGCCAGGAGGGTACCGCGGCAGCGGAAGGGTCGCACAACAGCTTTAACGTCGTGGTGACCTATACCGTCATCGATCCGCTCACTCTCGGTTTCGAGTACCTGAACGTCAGCCAGGACAACTTCACTTCGCTGGTAAACGGCAGCACGATCAAGGCCAAATACAGCGGCGAGGCGATTTACGTCACTTACATGATCACCCCGAAATGGCGCGCGGCGCTAAGGGCGGAGTGGATGAAGGATGACGACGGTCTCTTGTTCCTTGTGCCGCAAAACAAGATGAAAGAACAGACGCTCACCCTCGCTTATTTGCCCGCGGACAGCTTCGAGATACGCGCTGAAGTGCGGGGCGACCATGCTGACAAGAATTTCTTCTTGGATTCGGGCTCGGGCACGTTTAATAAAAGCCTCACCACATATGCATTACAAGGCATTTAACAAGTTCTAACCACCTCGGGAAAGTTACCCAACTCAGGGAGCAATCAAATGAAATTAGTAACCGCAGTCATCAAGCCCTTCAAGCTTGACGAGGTGCGTGAAGCCTTGTCCGCCATCGGCGTGCAGGGGATCACGGTGACCGAAGTCAAGGGCTTCGGCCGGCAGAAAGGCCACACCGAACTTTACCGCGGCGCCGAATATGTCGTCGATTTCCTGCCTAAGGTAAAGATCGAGGCCGCCATCAAGACGGAATTGCTGGATCAGGTGATCGAGGCCATCGAGAAGTCCGCCAATACCGGCAAGATCGGCGACGGCAAGATCTTCGTGTTCGACCTCGAACAGGTTGTCCGCATTCGCACCGGCGAGACCGGCGCGGACGCGCTATAGGGAGAATGTCATGATTAAGAAGATTTTTGCACTGATCGCCTTGTGCGGGGTGATGGGGTTCTCCGTGCCGAGCCTTGCCGACGAGGCAAAGCCGGCCGACGCGGCGGCAACAGCACCTGCTGCAGCCGCGCCGGCAGCTGCGGCGCCTGCAGCCCCCCCCGCGCCCACCGAGCCATTTCTGGTCGCCAACGACAAGATCAGTTCTGGAGATACGGCGTGGATGCTCACCTCCACCGCCTTGGTGCTGATGATGACTATTCCAGGTTTGGCGCTGTTCTACGGTGGAATGGTACGAAAGAAGAACGTGCTGGCAACGTTGATGCAGAGTTTTGCGATCACCTGCCTGGTAACCGTGCTGTGGTGGCTGATCGGATATAGCCTTGCCTTTACACCCGGTGGCACCGCCTATCTTGGTGGCGTCAGTCGCGCCTTCATGAATGGGATGGTATACCTGCACGACGCTGGGAAAACCTCGGTTTCGCATCTCGGCGTGACCGTTCCCGAGACGGTATACGCGATGTTCCAGCTCACCTTCGCGATCATCACTCCTGCGTTAATTACCGGCGCTTTCGCCGACCGCATGAAATTTTCGGCGATGCTTTGGTTTATGGGTATCTGGTCGATTGTGGTGTATGCCCCGATTGCGCACTGGGTGTGGGAACCGAGCGGCTGGCTTGCCGTCAAGGGTGTGCTCGATTTCGCCGGTGGCACGGTGGTGCACATCAATGCAGGTATTGCAGGTCTGGCTTGCGCGCTCGTCCTCGGCAAGCGCATCGGCTACGGCAAGGAACCCATGCCACCGCACAACCTCACCTTCACGCTAATCGGCGCATCGCTGCTGTGGGTGGGCTGGTTCGGCTTTAATGCGGGTTCCGCAGTGGCATCCGATGGCCGTGCCGGCATGGCGATGGCGGCAACCCAGATCGCGACAGCGGCAGCGGCGCTCTCCTGGATGTTTGCCGAGTGGTTTGCCAAGGGCAAACCGAGTGTGCTCGGAATCGCCTCCGGTGCAGTGGCAGGGTTGGTCGCAATTACCCCGGCATCCGGTTTCGTCGGGCCGAATGCCTCGGTGATCATCGGCGTGGCCGCGGGCGTCCTCTGCTTCTATTCTTCGTCCTACGTGAAGAAATGGCTCGGCTACGATGACTCCCTCGACGCGTTTGGCGTGCACTGCATCGGCGGTATCGTTGGCGCTTTGCTGACCGGAGCTTTGGTCAGCAAAGACATTAGTGGCTCCGAGGGCAGCGTGCTGATTCAGTTGTGGGGGGTGGGAACGACGCTGATCTACGGATTCATCGTTTCCTTCATCATCCTCAAGATTATCGACATGACGATCGGACTGCGTGTGCCGGAAGATCAGGAACGCGAAGGCCTGGACATCAGTCTGCATGGCGAAAAAGTCGAATGACGATGGCCATGCCCAGGGATGCTGTCGGTCCCGGACCAAGTAGTCTCCTCCGGTAAGTTCTCTTACCATTTTGCGGGCGCCTTCGGGCGCCCGTTTTTTATTGGCAATCCGGACAATACCGGCGGTATGCGCGAGCGGGGAAGTTCAGAGTTCTTGCAGCGGACGGCGCCAGGCGGACAGCTGGGTCGGCCGCCAGCCGATATTGCGGTAAAACTCGAGCGCGGGTGTATTCGCCTTGTCTGCCAGCAATTGCGCCCGCGTCGCCCCATGCCGTTGCGCCCATGCGAGCAATTCCTGCAGTAGAAGCCGGGCAATGCCCTGCCCGCGTAGCGCCTGCTGCACGACGACGTCCTCGATCCAGGCCGAAGGCGCGCCCTCCGCCGTCGAAATGACGAGTTGCGCGCTGGCCATGCCGGCCGCCTTGCCGTCATTCGAACGCGCGACCAGCACGACGGCTCTGTCTTCCGGCTGCGACAGCAATAGTTCCAGCCCGCGGCGTTGTCTTGCGCGATCGGCGGAAAAATCGCTTTCGATCGCGAACAGTGCGGCAAGCAATTCGATCAATGCTGGAACATCCGCAGCATGCGCACGTTCGATGCGTATCGATTGAGGGACTGTCATGGCAACCGTCTCCCGGAATCGAGCACAGGGATCCGACTATTCGTCGGCCTGGCTGCCGTAGATGATGGTGGAAAGGAAATGGATCGGTAACTCGATCAGCCGCTCCGGTCCATGAGGAATGTCGCCGCGAAAGGTGAGCGAATCGCCGGGCTCGAGCACGTAAGTCTGCTGTCCGTGGCGGTATTCGATCTTGCCTTGCAGCATGTAGATGAATTCGGTGCCGGGATGCTCGAAGGTCGGAAAGACCTCCGAGGCATCATCCATCGTAATCAGGAAAGGTTCGAAGACTTTCCTCGGCCCCTGATCGTAGGCCAGCAGATGGTAGGTGTGTCCGCGCCGCGTTCCGCGACGAACGACTTCCATGCCGGCGCCATTCTTGACCAGCTGGGCGCCGCCGGAAGGCATGTTGTAGTGACGGAACAGATGGGCCAGCGATACGCCGAGCGCCTGCGCAATTTTCGAGAGTGTCTCCAGACTGGTTGAGACCTGGCCGTTCTCGATCTTCGACACCATGCCGCGCGAAATGCCGGCCTGCGCCGCAACCTCCGCGATTGTCAGATTGTCTTTGAGCCGAAGTTCGCGAATGACATTGCCGATGAATCGATCGAGCGATTTCCCGGTTGCAGCAACGGCGCCCGGCCTTTGCTCGGCCGGGAATTGTGCCTTCGGATCTCGATCATCCATTTTCGTCAATGTCTTAAATACCGGTGGTACCGGGAATCCAGTCGGTCCCGGCCAGCGGCACCCGCGCCATTGCCGCCGCCTCGACGGTCAGCGCGACCAGATCTTCGCGTTCCAGATGGTGCACGTTCTGTTTGCCGCAGGCGCGCGCGATGGTGGTCAGTTCCATGTTGAGCGTCTTGAGATAGTTGCGCACGCGTTTGGCGCCGACGAGCGGCTCGAGCCGTTGTTCCAGAATTGCGTCTTGCGTCGTCACCCCGACCGGGCAACGGCCGGTATGGCAGTGATGGCAGAATCCAGGCGCGGTCCCCAGTCTTTCATAGTCGCCGGCGGCTGAATGATGCACGCCGTCTTGCACATAGGTGTCGCTATTGCAGCCTAGCGATAACAGGATGCCTTGTCCGATAGATACCGCATCGGCACCCATCGCCAACGCCTTTGCAATGTCGGCGCCAGTGCGGATGCCGCCCGAGACGATGAGTTGCACTTTCCCCTTCATGTTCAGATCTTCCAGCGCATCGACCGCCTGACGCACGGCTGCCAGAGTGGGGATGCCGACGTTTTCGATGAATACCGTTTGCGTTGCCGCTGTACCGCCCTGCATGCCGTCCACCACGATCACGTCAGCGCCGGAATGCACTGCGAGCTTCACGTCGTGGAACGTCCGCGTCGCACCCACCTTCACGTAGATCGGCTTCTCCCAGTCGGTGATTTCGCGCAGTTCCTGGATTTTAATGGTCAGGTCGTCCGGACCGGTCCAGTCCGGATGCCGGCAGGCCGAGCGCTGGTCCACCCCTTCCGGAAGCACACGCATTTTCGCGACGCGCGGATTGACCTTCTGGCCGAGCAGCATGCCGCCGCCGCCGGGTTTGGCGCCCTGGCCGATCACGACTTCGATTGCATCCGCACGGCGCACATCGTCAGGCTTGAATCCATAGCGCGACGGCAGACATTGATAAATCAGCGTCTTCGATGAACGGCGTTCCTCCTCGGTCATGCCGCCATCGCCCGTCGTGGTGGATGTGCCCATTTCGCTTGCCGCGCGTCCGAGCGCTTCCTTGACGTTGGCGGATAGCGAACCGAAACTCATGCCGGCAATCGTGATCGGGATGGCGAGTTCGATCGGCTTGCTTGCGAAGCGCGTACCAAGCACGGTCCTGGTCGCGCATTTCTCGCGATAACCCTCCAGCGGGTAACGCGACAGCGATGCGCCCAGGAAGACCAGGTCATCGAAATGCGGGACATGGCGTTTTGCACCAAGACCGCGAATCTCATAGAGCCCGGTCGCCGAGGCGTGATGGACATAATCGATGATCTTGCGATCGAAACCCGCGCTCTCTTCGAGCTGCAGGCGATGGTGCGGTTGCGCTGGCTTGTTCATGTTGGATCCCTCGCCCCTGTTTTTCAATATTCCTGATTTGCATCGGCGTTCCAGTGATACAACTCGCGCTTGGAAGCTACGCGTCGAAACTGCCTGGCATCGTGTTTCAGGCCCGCTTTCGCGAGCAGATCTTTGACGACGTCGTAGTCGGCCTCGGCCATCGGCTCCTCGTGCGCATCGGCACCCAGCGATTTGACCTTGCCGCGAACATAGATCACCGCTTCGTACAGCGAATCGCCGAGCGCATCGCCGGCATCGCCACATACGACCAGCCTGCCGGCCTGGGCCATGAAGGCGGAAAAATCGCCGACCGAACCGCCGACCACGATGTCGACGCCTTTCATCGAAATGCCGCAGCGAAGCGATGCGTCACCTTCGATCACGAGCAACCCGCCATGCGCCGCCGCGCCCGCCGACACGGACGCAAAACCTTTTACACGCACCACACCGGAAGTCATGCCTTCGGCGAGCCCGGGCCCGGCGTTGCCGCGGATCAGTACCGTGGCAAGTTGGTTCATGCCCGCCGCGTAGTAGCCGGCGTGTCCGTCGACTTCAACTTCCACGGGTGCATTCACGCCGGCGGCGATGTTGTGCGCACCGTCCGGATTGAGCACGCGCACTTTCTTCGTGCTACCCAGCTCATGGTGAAGAAACTGGTTGAGT
>JANXPQ010000526.1 GCA_025357235.1 Betaproteobacteria bacterium | reverse complement strand
GGGAAGTCGTGATCCGGGGATAGGAGTGGATCGAGTGCTGCCATCCAACTTTTCAGACGTTCGGTGGAGCGCGCCTCGAGAAAGTGAGACCAGATAATGCCGGCAATACACATCAGCTGTCCGGTGCGGTCCGCTCGCGGTTCGAACGTATGCAACGCGCACTCGAAGCTTTCACGTGCCTGCGCATGGCTCGTCGGAATAAGGGCTCTGGCCATCCAGTATCTCAGCCACGGCGACGTCTCGAGGCACTGGGCCGGTAGGCAGTCGATCCAGTCACGAAGGGTTTGCCAACGACCTTGAGACAGCAAGCCAGGGGCGACGCTTAAGATCATTTGTCCCGCGTCTTCCCATGCATGTGCTGTACAGAACAAACTGAATGCGCTGTCCTGGGATCCGTGCACTTTGAGTAAAGTAGCTGCCCTATATGCCAAGGCTCGATACTCGTCTCGCGAGTATCGCTTGGCAGCCGCGTCCAGCAGGAAGGCCCGGAACAGCGCGTGAAATTCGTAGATGTGCTCTTTATCAAATCTTAACGCTGACGCGACCGATTCTTGGGGATGGAGGGTTCGGGACTGAGAACGACGATCCGTGAATAGACGTCGTCGATACAATAATTCCAGAAGTCGCCCTGCTTCTTTGTTTCCGGTCATGCGTTCAGCAAGCTCAGCCGTGATCCGCGGGAAGAGCGCTGACTGGAGAAGAATCTCCTGGTCAGCCTGAGAGGTCGCGCCAAGGAGTTGGTCGGCGAAATAACCAAAAATGGATTCCTGCGTACCCGCCGGTATGTCTTCGATAAGGCGGCCCTTATTTCGCGCGCCTTCTAGCATGAGCGTAAGACCTGCGGCCCAACCTCCACACAATTGATGAAGGGCTTGCGCGCTATCGATGTTGGCCGCGGCACGGGCTTGCATGATCGAGTTAGTTTCTTCGATCGTAAGTTGCAGGTCACTCCAATCGACCGCGGCAAGGCCGCCATTAGCCTGAAAGACGGTGATCTCAGTGGGAGGTGCGCTCCGGCTGATTGCGATCACGTTTATGTCTTCCGGGATCTCGCCGAGCGCGACGCAGATCAGCTTGTGAATCACAGAAGACTCCGGAACCTCTTGATAATTGTCAAACACAACTACCGTACGAGGGGCGATGCGCGAAAAGAACTCCCGAAAGAACCGTCGCGTAAACCCTTCGAGGCTCGCAAGGTATTCCGGCGAAAGAACGGGTAGTCGCGCCTTTCTGCTTGGCGCGGATAGTCCTAGGTAATAGAAAAAGGTGGACGGATCAGAGTCGCCCGGGTCGAGTTGATACCATAGAACCCCGTAGCGGCGGGATTCAAGGTAGCTGGCGACCAAGGCGGTCTTGCCGGCGCCAGGCGGACCTTCCACCCAAACCACGGGGTGTTGCATTCGCTCATCCAGCAGCCGAAACAGTCGTCGCCTCGGCACCACACTGAACAAGCGCGGACGGCTTAATTTCGCATATGCCGCCTTACGCCCCATGAGTTCCGCCTATCGAAGAAG
>JANXPQ010000523.1 GCA_025357235.1 Betaproteobacteria bacterium | reverse complement strand
CACCGGACTCGCTCCGAACGCGTGCCACAGCATGAACCTGATGACGCCGAGGATGGCCAGCGCTGCCAGCAGAGCTCGCCCGTGCCAGGACCGGCCGAGAATACAGCCCGCTACCACCAGCAGCGGCGCAACCATCAGGCCCTCGCCGAGTCCGCCGTCGGGTTGGTCGACAATCATGCTATAGACCAGCAACTGATAGGCAATCACGCCGGCGACGAAGAGCGCCGCCTTGATCCAACCGGTCTGGAGCGGACGACTAACGGGTTCGATTTTTCTGGACATGCTCATTCAGGTTGCGCAGCGAACTGAAGGTCTTGACGTTGTCGCTGTCATCAGAGCGCAACTGAAAGCCGTACTTCTTGGATACCGCGAGTGCAATCTCAAGAATGTCGATCGAGTCCAGGCCGAGGCCTTCCCGATACAGCGGCGCTTCCGGCTCGATCTCGGTGGCCTGAATTTCGAGATTCAGCGCCGCGACGATGAGGTCGGCAAGTTCACGCTCCTGGGCGCTTGTGGATTCGACTATATTCATTGCTTACATTAGTCCTGTGATATCGGCCGGAGTTTCCGGTCAGCGAGATTATAACCTCTCCCCATTGGTACGCTGCCGCACAGAGGGGGAAAATGCCGGTTGACGCGGGCGTCTTGCGCCACGTAACCTCGACAGCCGGAACGTCGCAGGCAGGATGCATTCGCATTTGCCGGCCGGGAACCGTACAGGAAACCATCAGTGCAACCGCTTTTTCTCAATCGATACGCCGTTGCCAGCAGCGCCGGGATCGGGCTCGAATCCACCGCACGGGCATTGGCCGAAATGCGCTCCGGCCTTGCGTCCTGCGCATTCGAGACGGTCACGCTCGACACCTTCGTCGGCCAGATAGCCGATTCCCTGCTGGCACCGGTGCGCGCCGATCTGGCCGAATTCGACTGCCGCAACAACCGCGTCGCACAGCTGTGCCTGCGGCAGGATGGATTTGACGGCGCGGTAATGGACGCACGGGAAAAATATGGTCCCGCCCGCATTGGCGTATTCATGGGCACCAGCACGTCGGGAATACACGAGACGGAACTCGCCTACCGCAGGCGCGATGCGAACGGTGCGCTGCCAGCGGATTTTCGCTACGCAACCACGCATAACACCTTTTCGGTCGCCTGGTTCGTGCAGTCGTATTTCGGCCTGACCGGGCCGTCGATGGCAATATCCACCGCATGTTCGTCGAGCGCCAAGGCTTTCGGCAATTCCGCGCGCATGATCGCCGCCGGCCTGTGCGATGCGGCGGTGGTCGGCGGCGTCGACAGCCTCTGCCTCACCACGCTGTACGGTTTCGGCTCGCTCGGCCTGCTCTCACCGGTCGCATGCCGCCCATTCGACGCCGATCGCGACGGCATTTCCATCGGCGAAGGCGCCGGCATGGTATTGCTGGAGAAAACGGCGGACAGCGGCACGGCAGAGACGATTGCGCTGCTCGGTGTCGGCGAAAGCAGCGATGCCTACCACATGTCCACGCCGCATCCCGAAGGACTCGGCGCGCGCATGGCCATGGAGCGGGCGTTGACCAGCGCGGGACTTCCGGCCGGCGCGGTCGACTACATCAATTTGCACGGCACCGGCACGCGCAGCAACGATGCCACCGAAGACAAGGCGGTATGCGCCGTGTTCGGCAACGACACGCCGTGCAGTTCGACCAAGGGCTGGACCGGCCACACGCTGGGTGCGTGCGGTGCGATCGACGCCATCATTTGTGCGCTGGCCATCGAACGCGGCTTCATGCCGGGCAGCGTGAACACGCGCACGCTCGACCCGGCCCTGGGGCTTCGCTACCTGCTCGACAATCGCAGCCAGCCGGTCGACATCGCGATGAGCAACGCATTCGGTTTCGGCGGCACCAACTGCAGCCTGTTACTCGGGCGGGTGCAACCGTGAAGCTGTTTGTCGAAAGCGCCGCGATCCAGGCACCGGGGCTCGCTGGCTGGGCCGCCAGCCGCGCAGTTCTTGCAGGTGAGAAAGTTTACGAGCCTGCACCGCTCGCGCCTCCGGTCGCGGATTTATTGCCTGCCGTCGAACGCCGGCGCACCGGGTCGACGGTCAAGCTGGCCCTGGCGGTCGGGCACGAAGCACTGACTTCCTCCGGCAGACCGGCCGATTCCGTGGCAACGGTATTCGTTTCTTCCGGAAACGACGGCGACGTCATCAACGACATCTGCCTCACGCTGGCGGGACCGGATCGGCAGGTCTCACCCACGCGCTTTCACAATTCGGTGCACAACGCACCGTCCGGTTACTGGGGCATCGCCACGCATTCGCACCATCCCTCGACGAGCCTGTGCGGATTCGACTGGAGCTTTGCCATCGGGCTGCTGGAGGCGACTGCGCAGTTGCAAGTCGACCGGCATGAAGTCCTGCTGATCGCATACGACACCCCCTATCCGGAGCCCCTGCGGGGTAAACGTCCCGTCGCCGAGCCGTTCGGCGCCGCGCTGCTGCTTACGCGCGAGCGCACCAGCCGCGCGATCGCCGAACTCGAAATCACAATGGATGCACAAGCGAAGGAAATCTCGCGCATGCGCGATACGGGGCTGGAACGCCTTCGCACCGTCAATCCGTGCGCGCGAGCACTGCCGCTGCTCGCGGCACTCGCGGGCGCACACCCGCAGGTGGTGACACTGGGGCGCGATGCGGGACAGACCTTGTCGGTAGCCGTACACGCGTTCTGACCGGACCGTCCAAACCAAAACGCCCGCTTGCGCGGGCGTTATTCTGTCCAGTTTCCCGTTCAGCGGCCGGCGCGCAGCGCCTCGATGCGCTCGTCGAGCGGCGGATGCGACATGAACAGCCGCGCCAGCCCGCCGGTCTGTGCGCCGGAGATGCCGAACGCACGCATCTGCGCAGGCAGTTGCGGCGCTTCGTGGGCCTGTTTCAGCCGTAGCAGCGCGGCGATCATTTTTTCGCGGCCGGCGAGCGAAGCACCACCCGCATCGGCGCGGAACTCGCGCCGGCGGCTGAACCACATCACGATGATGCTGGCGAGGATGCCCAGCACCAGTTCGGCGATGATCGACGTGATCCAGAAAGCCGGGCCGTTGCCGCGCTCGGTCTTGAACACCACCTTGTCGACGAGGTTGCCGATGATGCGCGACAGGAAAATCACGAACGTGTTCACCACGCCCTGAATCAGGGCCAGCGTGACCATGTCGCCATTGGCAACGTGGGTGATTTCATGGCCGAGCACCGCCTCGGCTTCATCCCGGGTCATGCCATTCAGCAGGCCGCTGCTCACGGCGACCAGCGCGCTATTCCGGTTCATACCCGTGGCAAACGCGTTGACGTCCGGGGCATCGTAAATCGCCACGTCGGGCATGCCGATGCCGGCTTGTTGTGCAAGGCGGCGAACTGTTTCGACCAGCCAGTGTTCGGCTTCCGTGCGCGGATCGTCGATGACTTTGGCGCCGGTCATGAACTTGGCCGACCACTTCGACATCGCCAGCGAAATCAGTGCGCCGCCGAATCCGATGATCCCGGCAAACACCAGCAACGCGCCCAGGTTGAGGCCGCCGCCGGATTGCGCCAGCATGCGATCGACACCGAGGATCCTCATCGTGATGTTGAGCACGAACAGGACCGCCAGGTTGGTGATTAGGAACAGCACAATGCGTTTGAACACGTATTACCCTTTCTGAAAAGCAAACGAATCGTTGGAGGAACGTCCGCAACCCCGGTTCTGAGCGGCCGGGGACATCGGTAACAAAGTAGTCTGAGGACATGGGTTACACATTGTGTCGCTTTAGACGTCCGTAAGCATCCTCGATTCGCATGTGTCGTTCAAGCAATCTTCCAAGTTTGAGTGGCCCGAAGTAGACGTT
>JANXPQ010000508.1 GCA_025357235.1 Betaproteobacteria bacterium | reverse complement strand
GTTTGCGACGCTTATCGTCCTCCTGCTCGCCGGATTTGCCATGTTGATCTGGACGTCGCCTTACCGCCTGCAACGCGTGGTCGGATTCATGGATCCCTGGTCGGATCCGTTCGGCAAGGGCTATCAGCTGTCGCATGCGCTGATCGCCTTCGGACGTGGCGAATGGTTCGGCGTCGGTCTGGGCGCGAGCGTCGAGAAGCTCTTTTACCTGCCCGAGGCGCACACCGATTTTCTGCTCGCCGTCATCGCCGAAGAGCTCGGCTTTCTTGGCGTGCTGACCGTGATCGCCTTGTTCGCGTGCTTGATCTGGCGCGCGTTTGCAATCGGCAACCAGGCTGTGCGCATGGAGCGCTGCTTCTCCGCGCTGGTGGCGCAGGGCATCGGGTTGTGGCTTGGTGCCCAGGCATTCATCAATATGGGCGTGAACATGGGTGTGCTTCCGACCAAGGGGTTGACCTTGCCGCTGCTTTCCTTCGGCGGTAGCGGAATCGTCGCCAACTGCTGCGCACTCGCCGTCCTGCTTCGAGTGGATTACGAGAACAGGCAAATGATGAAGGGCTATTCGCTGTGACGGGGCTGCTCGACAACGATAGTCACGTTATCGGAGTTCTGACCGCATGAGCCGGACCATATTAGTCATGGCAGGCGGTACCGGGGGTCACATCTTTCCGGCGCTTGCGGTTGCCGATCAGTTGCGCGACAAGGGCTGGAAAATCGTATGGCTGGGTTCGAAAGCGGGTATGGAAAGCAAGTTGGTGCCGCAGCACGGTTTCGAAATTGTATGGGTCCGTTTCTCCGGATTGCGCGGCAAAGGGCTTCTGCGCGTCATGTTGTTGCCGGTAAATTTGCTGATAGCGTTTTGGCAAAGCGCCCGCGCCATTTTTAGCGTGCGGCCGGACGTGGTCCTGGGCATGGGCGGCTATATCTCGTTTCCCGGCGGAATAATGGCCGCGGCGCTGGCCCGACCGCTGGTGCTGCACGAGCAGAACTCGGTCGCGGGACTTGCCAACAAGGTGCTGGCACGCATTGCGGATCGCGTGCTCGTTGCATTTCCCGACGCCCTGAAAAACGCCGAGTGGACCGGCAATCCGGTGCGACGTGATATCGCACAATTGCCGCCTCCCGAAGAGCGCTTTCGCAATCGGACCGGAAATCTGAAGGTATTGGTTGTGGGCGGCAGTCTGGGTGCACAGGCGCTGAACGAGACTGTGCCGCGCGCGCTGGCGCTGATTCCGCAATCGCAGCGCCCCGAAGTTACGCATCAGGCGGGTGAGAAGCATCTCGCCATGCTCGAGAACGAATATCGGGTAGCGGGTGTAAGTGCGATGACGCTAGCGTTCATCCGCGATATGTCTGAGGCTTACGCAAGGGCGGACCTGGTGATCTGCCGGGCGGGTGCGCTGACAGTCTCGGAACTTGCCGTCGTCGGCATTGCCAGCGTGCTGGTTCCCTTTCCGTCTGCGGTCGATGATCACCAGACTTCCAATGCTCGCTACCTCGCCGATCGATCGGCCGCGGTACTGCTCCCCCAGGCAGACCTTTCGCCCCGCAAACTGGCGGACTTGCTGCTCGGCTTCACCAGGGGAAAGTTACTGGACATGGCCAATCGCGCGCGTGCGTTGGGCAAACCCGACGCCGCGCAGATCGTGGCCGAGCATTGCATGGCGGTCGCGACATGAAGCACAAGGTCAAACATGTCCACTTCATCGGTATCGGCGGTGCCGGAATGAGCGGGATTGCGGAAGTCATGCTCAATCTGGGTTTTGAGGTGAGCGGCTCGGATATATCTGAAAGTGCTGCTACCCTGCGCCTGAAGAATCAGGGAGCCAAGGTACACATAGGCCACGACGAAGCGAATGTGATCGGCGCGAACGCGGTGGTCACATCCACTGCGGTCAGGCCGGACAACCCTGAAGTCGCAGCAGCGCGCGCGAAACGCATTCCGGTTGTGCCGAGGGCGATGATGCTCGCGGAATTGATGCGACTCAAGCAAGGTATAGCGATTGCGGGCACCCACGGCAAGACGACGACGACCAGTCTGGTCGCCAGCGTGCTCGCCGAGGCGGGGATGGATCCGACGTTTGTCATCGGTGGCCGGCTCGAGGCCGCCGGCTCTCACGCGAAACTAGGCACCGGCGAATTCATCGTCGTCGAGGCCGATGAATCTGACGCATCGTTTCTGTACCTCCAACCTGTGCTCGCGGTCGTCACCAATATCGATGCCGACCACATGGAGACCTACGGACACGATTTCGGCCGTTTGCGCCAGGCGTTTCTAGAATTTATCGAGCACCTGCCTTTTTACGGAGTGGCGGTGCTGTGCATGGATGATGCCAACGTGAGAAGCCTGCTGCCGATCATCACCAAGCAGGTAACGACTTATGGTCTGGCTGAAGGCGCGCAGATTCGTGCGGTGGACGTCCAAGCTGATGCGGCACGGATGCGTTTTCGCGTGGTGCGCAGGAACGGACCCTCGAAACCTGTTGCCGATCTGAACATAACGCTGAACCTTCCAGGTGTGCACAACGTGCAGAACGCGCTTGCCGCCATTGCGGTGGGAATGGAAATCGGTGCGCCCGACGAGGCCATCGTCAAAGCGCTGGCCGAATTCCGCGGTGTGGGACGGCGCTTTCAGCGTTACGGCGACATCGGATTGGCGCAGGGTAGTTTTACGCTGATCGACGACTACGGCCATCACCCGGCTGAAATGTCCGCGACGATCTCTGCAGCGCGCGGGGCTTTTCCGAACCGTCGCCTGGTTCTTGCCTTTCAACCGCATCGCTACACGCGAACCCGGGATTGTTTCGAGGACTTCGTCAAAGTGCTCTCCTCCGTCGACGCGCTGCTGCTCACGGAAGTCTACCCGGCCGGCGAAGCGCCGATCGTGGCTGCCGATGGCCGCGCACTTGCGCGCGCGGTACGTGTGGCTGGAAAGATCGAGCCCGTGTTCGTGGAGCAAATTGCAGATTTGCCGGCTGCGATTGTCGCAATGGCGACAAGCGGCGACGTGGTTATCACCATGGGTGCCGGGTCCATCGGGACGGTGCCGGGAAAAATAGCAAAAGGGAACTGAGCCCAGAAGCATGGATATGGCAGAACTCGTACAGATCGAGACCAGCGGACTGCGCGGCCAACTCAAGCGCAACGAGCCGATGCGCAAACACGTCAGCTGGAAGGCCGGCGGAGTCGCCGATCGTACATACGCGCCAGCGGATCTCGATGATCTCGGCGTATTCCTGGGCCGGTTACCGGAACACGAACCGGTTCTGTTTGTCGGGCTGGGCAGCAATCTGCTCGTCCGGGATGGAGGCTTTCGCGGAACAGTTGTATTTACGCATGGCGTTCTTGCGCGCTGCTCTCTGGAGGAGGGGTCCGGTAATGCCGAGATCTATGCGGAAGCGGGCGTTGCCAGTCCAAAAGTTGCGCGCTTCGCGGCAGCCCACAATCTCGAAGGCGCGGAGTTTCTCGCCGGCATTCCAGGCACCGTGGGTGGCGCGCTGGCGATGAATGCCGGCTGTTACGGATCCGAGATCTGGAATGCGGTGGCGCGAGTGCGCACTATCGATCGCGCCGGCCGGCTGCAGATTCGCATGCCTGACGAGTACGACGTCGGTTATCGCAGCGTTCATCCGGTGCAGGCCCGCGACGAGTTTTTCGTCGCCGCGTGGTTCCGCTTTGTGCATGGTGACGGCGAATCGGCCCGCCGGAAGATAAAGGAGTTGCTGTCGAGGCGGATTGCCACGCAGCCGCTTGCCGAGTCCAACGCCGGCTCGGTGTTCCGAAATCCGCCGGGAGACTATGCCGCCCGACTCATACAGGCGAGCGGACTGAAAGGCAGGCGCATGGGCGGCGCAGAGGTTTCGACTGTGCACGCCAATTTCATCGTCAACAAAGGCGATGCGACCGCGCGCGACATTGAAGAATTGATCGAGCTTGTGCAGGAAACGGTAAATCACGACGCGAACGTGTCTTTGGAGAGAGAAGTGCGGATCGTGGGTGAAGCGTGAAGGCGAACGCATGAGTGCTGGCCGGTTTGGGAAAGTAGCCGTACTCATGGGCGGCCGCTCCGCCGAGAGGGAGATATCGCTGCTCTCGGGCAACGCAGTGCTCGACGCATTGCGCGGCCGCGGTGTCGATGCCCACGCCTTTGATCCGAAAGAGCGCGACATATCGGATCTCAAGATCGAACACTTCGATCGTGTGTTCATTGCGCTGCACGGTCGGTATGGAGAAGACGGCACCGTTCAAGGCGCGCTTGAATTGCTCGGGATTCCGTACACCGGAAGCGGAGTAATGGCCAGCGCTCTGGCGATGGACAAATGGCGCACCAAACTGATGTGGCGGGCCGTCGGCATTCCGGTTCCGAAGGATGTGCTGGTGCATGCAACCTCGGATTGGGATGCTGTAGTGCGAACGCTGGGACTGCCCCTGATAGTCAAGCCCGTTCACGAAGGCTCCACCATAGGCCTCACGAAGGTCCGTACCGCGAAGGAGTTACCCGCCGCCTATGTACTCGCGGCGCGGCATGACCGAATGGTGCTCGCGGAAGAGTTTGTCGATGGCCGGGAACTCACTGCGTCAATTCTGGGCGATACCGCGCTGCCGTTGATCCGCATCGAGGCGCCGCAGGGAAACTACGATTACCAGAACAAATATTTCAGCGACGAGACGAAATACCACTGTCCCGCCGGGATAAGGGCGGAAACAGAACGAGCCGTGCGGGAAGCCGCGCTGCATGCTTTTCAGATACTGGGATGTGAAGGTTGGGGCCGCGCCGATCTGATACTCCGGGCGGACAACACGTTCTCGTTTCTGGAAATGAATACCTCGCCCGGAATGACTGGCCACAGCCTGGTTCCGATGGCGGCCCGGCAGGCGGGTCTTGCTTTTCCCGATCTGGTTGCGCGAATTCTGGAGGGCGCCCATGTGGGATGACGCGGCCGCACTGAGGATGACGGCGAATCTGCTGTTTGCAGTAGCGGCGGTACTGATGCTTTACGGCACCGTGCATTACGTGATCCATCTCCCGATATTTCCGCTTCGCGATATTCGGTTGACGGGCGACGTGGCACACGTGACGCATGAACAGGTCGAAGCCGTTGTGACCAGGGAATTGCGCGGCAACTTCTTCACCGTGGATCTCGCCCAGGCACGTGCCGCCTTCGAAAAATTGCCTTGGGTGCGCAAGGTCAACGTGCGACGGCAGTGGCCGGATCGTCTGGAATTTGCGGTCGAGGAGCACAGGCCTATTGCGCGGTGGGGTTCCACCGCACTGGTCAGCGCACAAGGCGAGGTGTTCGAGGCTGCTATCAATACGACGTTGCCTGTGCTGCAGGGCCCCGAGGGCAGTGCGCCGGAAGTCGTGTCCCATTTTCAGTCATTCGAACAGACACTCGAGCCTGTCGGCAGGCACATCGTGCAGATAACGCTGTCAGCTCGACGAGCGTGGGTATTGAAACTCGACGACGGCATGGTGCTTGAACTCGGACGCGATAACCTTGAATCGCGGCTCGCGGGCTTTGTCTCTGCGTACGAGCTTACCGTTGCGCGTCTGCCGCAACCGTCCGCTTACATCGACCTTCGCTATACGAACGGCTTCGCTGTGCGCAGCCCGGGCCTGAAGTGGACCAGAAAAAAGACCTGAACCGGATCGACGAAAAAAGACATGGCATTGAGTGGAAGAAAAGAGAGCAAGAATCTAATTGTCGGCCTCGACATCGGCACGTCGAAGATCGCCGCCATTGTCGCCGAGATGACGTCCGAAGGCGGATTCGAGGTGATTGGAATGGGCAGCTCGCCCTCGCGCGGATTGAAAAAAGGCGTAGTGGTGAACATCGAGTCGACCGTCAATGCGATCCAGCGAGCGCTCGAAGAGGCTGAACTCATGGCCGACTGCAAGATCCGTGACGTATGGACTGGCATTGCGGGCAGCCATATCCGCAGTTTCAACTCCCACGGCATGGTTGCGATCAAGGATCGCGAAGTGGCGCAGAGCGACGTGGATCGGGTAGTGGAAACCGCCAAAGCGATACCGATCCCGACCGACCAGCAGATCCTGCACGTGCTGAATCAAGAGTTCGTGATTGACGGCCAGGAAGACGTGCGGGAGCCGCTCGGCATGAGCGGGGTGCGCCTTGAAGTGAAAGTGCACATCGTCACCGGCGCTGTTTCCGCTGCGCAAAACATCATGAAATGCGTGCGGCGCTGTGGACTCGAAGTCAACGATCTCATCTTGCAACCCTTGGCATCGGCCATGGCGGTCCTCTCCGAAGACGAAAAGGACCTCGGCGTATGCCTGGTCGATATCGGTGGCGGTACGTCGGACATCGCGGTGTTCACACAAGGCGCAATAAGGCACACCGCTGTGATCCCGATCGCGGGGGATCAGATTACGAACGACATTGCGATGGCATTGCGTACGCCGACAAAGGAAGCCGAGGAGATCAAGCGCCGCTACGGATGCGCACTGCGCGAACTGGCCGACCCCCAGGAAATGGTCGAAGTGCCGGGAGTGGGGGAGCGCGGCTCCAAGAAGATGTCGCGTCAGACCCTCGCCGAAGTCATCGAGCCCCGCGTGGAAGAGTTGTACTCGCTGGTCCAGGCCGAACTTCGTCGAAGCGGCTTCGAAGAGCTGCTTTCTTCGGGCGTCGTGATAACCGGCGGCAGCGCCGCGATGCAGGGAATGATCGAACTCGGAGAAGAGGTGTTCCACATGCCGGTGCGACTGGGGCTGCCGAGCTACGCAGGCGGATTGTCGGAAGTGATCCGCAACCCTCGATATTCAACCGGAGTGGGCTTGCTGATGGCGGGCCTGAGCCAGCATCAGCGGCAGCAGATCGAAAAGATGCAGAGCGGGTCGTTCAAGCAGATCGTCGGCCGCATGAAAAAGTGGTTCGAGACGTATTTTTAGCAGGCGAAATTCAAGGGAGTTTTGTTTTTAACGGTTTACAACTACTCATACAGGAGGCGACTGATGTTCGAGATCGTAGATACACAACCTCAGGAAGCAGTGATCAAGGTAGTCGGAGTCGGCGGCTGCGGCGGCAATGCGGTCGATCACATGATCAACGAAGGCGTGGATGGCGTGGAGTTCATTTGCGCCAACACCGATTCGCAAGCGTTAAAGCGCAACAAGGCCAAAACGCTGTTGCAACTCGGCCCGAATGTGACCAAGGGCCTTGGTGCGGGAGCGAACCCGGATATCGGGCGCGAAGCCGCAATGGAAGACCGCGAACGTATCATCGAACTGATCGAGGGCGCGGATATGCTGTTTCTTACGGCAGGGATGGGGGGCGGCACCGGTACCGGCGCTGCGCCGATCGTTGCTGAAGCCGCGCGTGAACTGGGAATTCTGACGGTCGCAGTCGTGACCAAGCCGTTTTCTTTTGAAGGCAAGCGCCAGAAGATCGCCCAGCAGGGTCTGGAAGAACTTTGCCGTCACGTCGACTCTCTGATCGTCATTCCGAATGACAAACTGATGCAGGTCCTGGGAGAGGACGTCAGCATGCTCGACGCATTCAAGGCGGCGAACACGGTATTGCACGGTGCAGTTGCCGGCATTGCCGAGGTGATCAAGTGTCCGGGCCTGGTTAACGTGGACTTCGCCGACGTACGCACCGTAATGTCGGAGATGGGTATGGCGATGATGGGGTCTGCGGTAGCGGCAGGTCTCGATCGGGCACATTCCGCGGCCGAGCAGGCTGTGGCGAGTCCGTTGCTCGAAGACGTGAATCTCGCGGGCGCACGTGGCGTCCTCGTGAATATCACGGCGAGTTCCAGCCTCAAAATGAAGGAGGTGCATGAGGTCATGAATACCATTAAGGGTTTCACGGCCGAAGATGCAACCGTTATCGTCGGAACCGTGATCGATGAAACGATGGAAGACCGCTTGCGTGTGACCATGGTGGCAACGGGTTTGGGCGGGGCAGTCAACCATCGTCAGCAAAAGCCGTTGACCATGGTGAAAACCGGGACCGATGCCTCTCCGATCGAGGTGAATTACGGGGATCTCGAGACTCCGGCAGTGATGCGCCGGCGTTCGCGCGATGCGGCGGTCGAAGCAATGAAGCAGTCTGGGGTAGATATGCTTGATATTCCGGCGTTCTTGCGGAAGCAGGCTGACTAGCCATATTGCAGGCATGTTGTTTGCTGCGTTACAGCAATATTTGGGTGCTGGCACGTCATCTACATGTATGGTAATCTAATCAATCATTTATCTTGAGTAAGCAGCATGAGGTTCAAGTCCTCGCACTGCTTGAGTGCATGACATGATCAAACAACGCACGCTGAAAAATATCGTTCGTGCCACCGGCGTTGGCTTGCATACCGGAGAGAAGGTTTATCTGACATTGCGGCCGGCGGCGCCAAACAGTGGCATCGTCTTTCGGCGTGTGGATTTGAATCCTGTTGTAGAGATAAAGGCCGATCCTTATGCGGTCGGCGATACGCGTCTGTCGTCGTGCCTCGAACGTGACGGTGCGCGCGTGCAGACAGTAGAGCATCTGATGTCGGCCTTGGCCGGGCTCGGCATCGACAATGTCTATGTTGATTTGACCTCAGGTGAAGTCCCCATCATGGACGGCTCGGCCTCTCCTTTCGTGTTCCTGCTGCAGTCGGCGGGAATCGAGGAGCAGCCGTCTGCGAAGAAATTCATCCGCATAAAGAAAACGGTCGAAGTGAAGCAGGGCGATAAGTGGGTCAAATTCGAGCCGTACAACGGTTTTCGAGTGGATTTCAGCATCGACTTCAGGCATCCGGTATTCGCGCATTCCAATAAACGCGTAGTTGTCGACTTCGAACACACTTCCTATATAAAGGAGGTGAGCCGGGCGAGAACTTTTGGTTTCATGCAGGACGTTGAGAATATGCGCGCTCAGGGGCTTGCCCTTGGCGGCAGTCTCGACAATGCGATTGTGATGGACGATTACCGGGTGCTGAATGCGGACGGTTTGCGTTATGAAGATGAATTCGTGAAGCACAAGGCATTGGATGCGATCGGCGATCTGTACTTGCTCGGGCATCCGGTCATCGGGGCCTATTCCGCGTACAAGTCTGGTCATGCTCTGAACAACGAGTTGCTGCGGCAATTGATGGAAGATGCAACATCCTGGGAGTTCGTTACCTTCCTCAAACCCGAGGAAGCGCCTGCCTTCCTCAGGATGCAGATGCAGACTATTTGAGTTTTCTGGTCCGAACTGGACTTGTGGCTAACCCTGTGGCGCGAAACCAATGTTGATTTTGCGTATTCTCGGGGCGCTACTCATTATTACCGTCGGCGCGTCCGCGGCGGTCTACCTGGTGACAAAGGATCGCCGCTGGTTGCGTTTCAGTTGGCAGATCCTGAAATTTGGATTTATTATCATTTTGATATTTTTGGCTTTATTAGCACTGGAAAGGCTCGCGGTCGCTATCTAGCTAAATAATGCCTTAGGTGATGTGACGGTTGAATCGCTTTAAAGCGGTCTTCAGGGGTGACGCATCAAGGCGCTCCGATAGCAAATCGATAGCGTTGCGAGCCTCGGAACTGAGCGAAATCTGTTTTTGTGGCAATGGGTTATCGCGGATCCTTACTTGCACTTGTACGCGGATTCCAGTAATCTCATAGCCCCGCTGGCGAAAAGAGGTCAGGATTCTTGGTGCCATTTGCCTTAACTTGGCGGCGACTGCACCGTTGTCAGCGAACAGAATCAATTCACCGGCTTTCGACAAAGCCACAGATGTGAGAGTGGCGAGATTGCCGGATAGCACTTCCGCTAACGCGCTTTGCAGAGCCACCAGTTGTCGCAGTTCCCGATTCAGCTCCTGCAACTCGGGGAGGCTGTTGAGCAGCAGACCGACGCGTGTGTTGGACATGGGACTGATTTTGACGAAAGTTATGAGGGGAACGGATGAATATTATTCTGGTTTCCAATAAATTGGCACAGGCGCGCAGCTTCACGCTAAGCACGCCTCAGATGGTTTTCCTCGGGTTGCTGATGTGCCTGGTAGTCGTATCGCTTGCGGTATTGCTCAATTACTTTTCGTTGCGCTACGCGGTGACCAATCAGAGTCCCTACCTCCAGTCGTTGCTTGAGGCAGTGCAAGCCGAACAGACCCGTAAGACCCAGTCGTATTTGCGCGAGAGCCTCGATACCATGGCGGCCAGGCTCGGTGAAATGCAGGCCAAACTGTCGCGTTTGGACACGCTAGGCGAGCGTCTGACAAAGCTTGCCGGTATCAAACCTCAGGAATTCATGTTTGATCAGGTTCCTGCGCGGGGCGGTGCAATTTCGTCGATTCCCGCGCAAGAACTTTCGATGAGTGAACTGATCGGCAGGGTCGATCATCTTGCCATCCAGGTCGACGATCGCAGCGACAAGCTAGGCGTGCTTGAATCCATGCTGACGTTGTCTCACGCCAAAAAACAATTGTTGCCGACTCAGCTGCCGGTATCCACAGGCTGGTACTCCTCCAATTTCGGCTGGCGTATCGATCCTTTCACGGGGTGGAATGCATTCCATGAGGGCATGGACTTCATGGCCGCCGAGGGCACTGCGATCACAGCTGCGGCCGGAGGAGTGGTTGTCTACGCGGGCCTTCATCCGCAGTATGGTAATATGATAGAAATAGATCACGGCAACGGCCTCATCACTCGCTACGCTCACGCGTCAAAATTAATTGCGAAAGTCGGAGACGTGGTTTTGCGCGGCCAGAAAGTTGCCGAGGTGGGTACCACAGGCCGTTCGACGGGAACGCATCTGCATTTTGAAGTGCGCCAATGGGGAGCTCCCCAAAATCCCGCTCGCTTCCTTCAGGTGCCGAGCTGAACTGAAACATAGAAAGCATTCCAGCAGAGGGGTGGGGGCAGGTGTCCCCACCCCTCTTGCTTTAAGGAAATCCTGAGCAATGATCAATAGCATCCTCAAAAAAGTATTCGGAAGCCGCAACGATCGCCTGCTGCGGAAGTATTCGCATGCGGTGCATGCCATCAACGCGCTGGAGCCGCAAATTCAGAAGCTGAGTGACGCGGAATTGCGCGCGCGAACGGAAATTCTCAGGCAGCGTGCAGGCAGCGGCGAATCGCTGGATGATCTGCTCGTCGAAGCCTTCGCCACGGTGCGGGAAGCAAGCCGGCGCGTTCTGAGCATGCGGCATTTCGACGAACAGCTTCTTGGCGGCATCGCGTTGCACAATGGGAAAATCGCGGAAATGCGTACCGGCGAAGGCAAGACCCTCGTTGCAACATTGCCCGCCTATCTGAACACGCTGGCAGGAAAGGGCGTACACGTCGTAACAGTCAACGATTATCTTGCCAGTCGCGACGCAGAATGGATGGGCAGGTTATATCGCTTTCTCGGCCTGTCGGTGGGCGTAAACCTCTCGCAAATGGAGCATGAACTAAAACAACAGGCCTATGCCGCAGACATTACTTACGGTACAAACAGCGAATTCGGATTCGACTATCTGCGCGACAACATGGTGTTTCAGGCGTCCGAGCGCGTGCAGCGCGGGTTGTCTTATGCGATTGTCGACGAGGTGGACTCGATCCTGATCGATGAAGCAAGGACACCGCTGATCATCTCCGGTCAAGCCGAAGACAGCACCGAGCTGTACTATCGTATGAACGAAATTGTTCCGAAGCTGACCCGTGTCAAGGAAGAGAACGGCCCGGGCGATTTCACCGTCGATGAAAAAGCTCATCAGGTGCTGCTTACGGAAGCTGGACACGAGCGTGCCGAGGATCTTCTGACGCGCGCCGGACTGTTGCCCGAAAACGGCAGCCTTTACGATGCCGCAAACATCAATCTGATGCATCACCTCTATGCGGGCTTGCGCGCGCATTCGTTATTTCATCGCGACCAGCATTATGTTGCGCAAAACGACGAAATCGTCATCGTTGATGAATTTACCGGCCGCCTGACGCCGGGACGCCGCTGGTCCGACGGGTTGCACCAGGCGATCGAGGCCAAGGAGGGCGTGCGCATACAGCGCGAGAATCAGACGCTGGCTTCGATTACTTACCAGAATTATTTTCGGATGTACCGGAAACTTGCCGGCATGACAGGTACGGCGGATACCGAAGCCTACGAATTCCAGCAGATATATGGACTCGAAACGGTCATCATGCCGACCCACATGCCGATGATCCGCGAAGATCGTCTGGATCAGGTCTATCGCACGGCGCAGGAGAAATATCAGGCCGTGATCAACGACATCAGGAATTGCCATCAAAGCGGCCAGCCCGTATTGGTCGGCACGACATCGATCGAGAATTCCGAACTTCTGGCGAAATTGCTGGAGAAAGAGGCACTTCCACATCAGGTATTGAACGCCAAACAGCACGCACGGGAAGCAGAGATCATCGCTCAAGCTGGCCGGCCGAAAATGGTAACCATCGCGACGAACATGGCGGGTCGGGGGACTGACATAGTGCTGGGTGGAAATCCCGAGCCGGAATTTAACAAGCTCCGCAATGATTCA
The DNA here is from genome assembly GCA_025357235.1 of Betaproteobacteria bacterium. Taxonomy (GTDB): domain Bacteria; phylum Pseudomonadota; class Gammaproteobacteria; order Burkholderiales; family JACQAP01; genus JACQAP01. The sequence goes on along the minus strand of JANXPQ010000508.1, from coordinate 18,766 downwards.
AACCTCTCCGATCAGGACAAGGAGGCGCGCGTGGCTGAAATGCGGGAGCAGTGGCAAAAACTGCATCAGGAAGTTGTCGCTGCAGGGGGGCTTCATATTGTCGGCACAGAGCGTCACGAGTCCCGGCGAGTCGACAACCAGCTACGAGGCAGATCGGGACGTCAGGGTGACCCGGGATCGAGTCGCTTTTATCTCTCCCTGGAAGACCCGTTGCTGCGTATTTTCGCGTCGGATCGTGTGGCGGCCATCATGGATCGCCTCAAGATGCCCGAGGGCGAGGCCATCGAACATCCCTGGGTTACCCGCGCGATTGAGAACGCCCAGCGAAAAGTGGAAGCGCGCAACTTCGATATGCGCAAGCAGTTGCTCGAATATGACGATGTTGCAAACGACCAGCGCAAGGTCATCTACCAGCAGCGCAACGAATTGCTGGAGGCGACGGATATCTCCGACACGATTCGTTCGATGCGCGAAGGCACGGTTGACGCGCTGATCTCACAGCACATTCCGCCCGGCAGCGTCGAAGAGCAATGGGATGCGTCCGGCCTGGAAAAAACGCTTGCCGGAGAATTTGGGCTGAAACTTCCACTTAGAGAGTGGCTCGATCAGGAAGAAAGTCTTGACGAGGAACATCTGCGCGCTCGCATCATCGAGTCCGCCAACGCGTATTACGAGGAAAAATTCTCCGGTGTGGAGGCTCAGAGGGTACGCGACTACGAGCGCGCCATCATGCTCAACTTTCTGGACAGCCACTGGCGCGAGCACTTGTCGGCACTCGATCATTTGCGGCAAGGCATTCATCTGCGCGGCTACGCGCAGAAAAATCCGAAACAGGAGTACAAGCGCGAAGCCTTCGAGTTGTTTTCGTTGATGCTGGATACCGTGCGCACGGAAGTCACCCGTCAATTGATGCTAGTCCAGATCCAGACGGCGGAAGAGGTAGAGGCCGTGGTCGAAAAGCAGGAACATGCGGAACTAAGAAATGTGCAGTATCACCAGAACGAGGACCCCGACGAGGCGCTCGAGAAGGCGAATGCCGAAGTCAAGGTGCAGCCCTTTGTTCGCGGCCAGAAGGTGGGGCGAAATGATCCATGCCCCTGCGGTTCCGGGAAGAAATATAAACAATGCCACGGTAAGCTCGGCTGATTCCTCAACCATGCGCGCGGACACCGTTCGCCCCACTAAAATAAGCGCAGGGATTTTCGAATGGCGGTAAATCTCGCGGCCCCCGACCCTTCTGCGTTGCTGGCGATCAAGGGCGTAAGACTTGGCGTAACCGAGGCCGGTATACGCAAGGCCAATCGCAGGGACTTGTTGCTGATGACGCTTGCAGCCGATACGAGAGTTGCGGGCGTCTTCACGCGCAATCGTTTCTGCGCCGCACCCGTTATTGTTGCGAAGGCAAATCTGCAGGGCGGCGGCATCCGCGCATTGATAATAAATACGGGTTGTGCCAATGCCGGAACCGGAGAAGACGGCATCGCAAGGGCGAGGCAGACATGCGCCGAAGTTTCGAAATTGCTAGGATGCGAGCCTGATCAGGTATTGCCATTTTCCACCGGCGTGATCATGGAACCGCTGCCGGTCGATCGCATTTCCGCCGGCCTGCCTCGCTGCGTTGCCGGGCTGGGAGAAAGGAATTGGGCCGATGCCGCGACCGCCATCATGACCACCGACACAGTGGCAAAGGCATTCTCCAGGCAAGTGGATATCGGCGGCCACTCGATTTGCGTCACCGGCATCGCAAAGGGCTCGGGGATGATTCGTCCCAACATGGCGACGATGCTGGGTTTCATTGCCACGGATGCCTTGGTGGATCAGAAGCTGCTGCAGCAAGCGACTGTCTATGCAGCAGAGCGCACTTTCAATTGCGTAACCGTGGATGGCGATACTTCCACGAACGATGCTTTGATCGTGGCTGCTACCGGGCAAGGCGGCGCTCCGGAAATCACCAAATCTGATTCTGCCGAATTCAAGCGATTTCTAGATGCAATAACCGAGGTCGCGGCTGCGTTGGCGCAAGCCCTCATTCGCGACGGAGAAGGTGCGACCAAATTCATTACCATCCATATCGATGGAGGAATGAATGAAACTGAATGCAGGAAGGTTGGCTATGCGATCGCTCATTCCCCTTTGGTCAAAACCGCATTCTTTGCATCAGATCCGAATCTCGGACGCATTCTTGCGGCGATCGGCTACGCCGGCATCGACGATCTCGATGTGACGAAGGTCGACCTCTATCTTGACGACGTATTGGTGGCGAAATCAGGAGGACGGGCGCCAGGCTACCGGGAAGAAGACGGTCAGCGCGTCATGAAACAGGACGAGATCACTGTAAGGGTGGAATTGAACCGCGGTGCTTCCACTGCCACCGTCTGGACGTGTGATCTCTCCCATGAATACGTCAGTATCAACGCCGACTATCGCAGTTAACATCGATGAGCAAGGACCTTGAACATCTGATCATCCGCGTCGAGCAAGTACTTGAGCGCTTTGAAGCGACCCTTCCGCAGCCGCATCCGGCGCCTGACTGGAAGAAAGGCCTGGCTTACCGCTGGCGCAAACGCGCTAACGCGGGGTTTCTTCAAGCGGTGGCGCATCCGCACAAGATTCGGCTATCGGACCTGCAGGGGATTGACGACCAGATAGAACTGATCGAGCAGAACACCCGCCAGTTCATGGAAGGGCTTACCGCAAACAACGTTTTGCTGACCGGTGCGCGGGGAACGGGAAAATCTTCGTTGGTTAAGGCGTTGCTCAATAAATTTTCGTCGAAGGGTTTGCGCCTGATAGAAGTGGACAAGCAGGACCTGATGGACCTTCCCGACATTGTCGATTTGATCGCCGATGTTCCGTTCAAATTCATCCTGTTTTGTGATGACCTCTCGTTCGACGCGGACGAGCCGGGATACAAGGCCCTGAAGGTTATTCTGGACGGTTCGATTTCCGCAACCTCGGAAAACCTCCTTATCTATGCGACGTCCAACCGACGTCACCTGATGCCCGAGTTCATGCAGGAAAACCTGGAGACCAAATATCTCGGCGAGGAAATCCACCCAGGGGAAACGGTCGAGGAAAAGATCTCCCTGTCTGAACGCTTTGGTTTGTGGGTATCGTTCTATCCCTTCGATCAGGATGAATACCTGACAATCGTCGACTACTGGCTCGGCGAACTGGGTGTCTCCGAGCGGGAGCGGGGCGCCAAGGCCCGAAACGAGGCACTGCAATGGGCATTGACGCGCGGCTCTCGCAGCGGCCGAGTCGCATGGCATTTTGCGCGCGACTGGGCGGGGCGCCACAGGATTACTTCGGGCCCCTCTCGCAAGACGTACTGATCGGCAATTGGCTAATCCATGACGCAACGCGTGGTGGATGTCGCGGCCGCGGTAATTGAGCACCCCGACGGTAGCTTCCTGCTGGCGCAACGTCCGCCCGGCAAGGTCTATGAAGGGTATTGGGAGTTTCCCGGTGGCAAAGTGGAACCGGGGGAGCCGATCACGCATGCGCTAGAGCGAGAACTGCGCGAAGAGCTTGGTATAGACGTCGAGCTTGCCTATCCCTGGATTACCCGTGTCTATACCTATCCGCATGCGACGGTAAAGTTGCATTTTTACCGTGTGGTGAAGTGGCACGGGGAACCGCATCCCCACGAGAAGCAGGCCCTTTCCTGGCAGCAGGGTAACGAACTTTCGGTTGCCCCCATGCTTCCGGCCAATGCCCCCGTCCTCAAAGCATTGTCCTTGCCCACCAGTCTGGGAATAACTCGCGCATGGGAATCGGGTGTCGAAGCAGCTCTCGCGCACCTTCGCCTGGCGCTTGAGCGGGGATTGCGGTTAGTGCAGGTAAGGGAGAAAAATCTCGATCCGGGTATCCGCAAGGAATTCGCAGCGCAGGTCGTGAGGGAGGTGCGCGCCGTTGACGGCATCGTGGTGGTTAATAGCGACGTTCAACTTGCAACGATGCTCGACGCGGGTTTGCACTTGCCATCACGCGAGTTAATGGCTGCAAAAACTCGCCCTGAAGTCGAATGGTGCGGCGCCTCGTGTCATGATGTTGTCGAACTTGAGCGGGCGCGTGAGTTGGGACTGGATTACGTAGTACTTGGTCCGGTCAAGTTCACGCCCAGCCATGCCGGCTCGCAAGAAATGGGTTGGAAGAAATTCGCGGAGCTGATACGGGAGTTTTCTTTGCCGGTATTCGCGCTTGGAGGAATGCGGGCGGTCGATCTCGATGAGGCGCGCAGACGCGGAGCGCATGGTGTCGCTATGGTGCGCGGTGCGTGGGAATAGGGTTATTGCTCCTCGTCATCAGTCTGCCCGTTGTCGCGCTCCACCTGGGGAATTCGGTAGGCACCCGTGGCCCACTGACCGAGGTCGATGAGTTTGCAGCGTTCGGAGCAGAAAGGGCGATACGGATTGTCCACGTTCCACAGTATTGCGGCATTGCATTGCGGACAATGCACCTTGCGTACTTTAGCGGGCTCAGTGGGCATTACAGATTGCAGAACGTAAGTTCGAAACTCACGTCCTCGACGCTGGTACGCCGCTGGGTGCCGATAGCCGTCGTGAATCTGACGTTGAGTGCGTATTTGTTGGCACTGATCTCGGGCACGCATTCGTAGTTGCCATCGAGCCGGATGCGTAGCATTTGGGCGAGCCTTCCGGCCATCGTCTGCTGGTATACACCCTGATGTGCAACCTGACTGGTGGTCTTGCCGCTTTCCCTGAGCAGCTTCAGGATGATCTGCACGCCGTTACGGATCGGCAGGAACGGTGCCAGCCATTCATCGAGATCGAGGCGGCGTACCTCGGCGCTCTGGTTGAGCCAATAATGATAGGAAGGCAGATCGAATTCGCAGACGCCTCCCGGAATCGCAGACCGTTGCTTGATCCCCATCAACCGCTCGTTTTCACGCAGTTCCTGACCGGTCTTTCCTGATGAAAGGAACAGGTCGGATACCGCCTTCTCGATATCAGCAAGGACGGTGGTCAATGCTTCCTGGGAAATGGCCGGGTTATTGCGCAGGGCATCGAGGTGCTGCTTCTGGCGCTCGAGCTCCTGCATCACGTCCGATTTGAGATCGGCACGGCCGCCGACATCCAGAATCTCGAATAACGAGGTAAGGGCGACATGGTGCTCTTCGGGGTCGTTTTTCAGAGCGAAGTACTGCGCACGCTGGTACAAATCCTCCAGGCGCAGCAGGGTGCGGATCCTCTCGTTGAGTGGGAACTCGTAGCTGATCACAATGTAGGGGACGGCCGCCGGGGTTGGGGCAAGTATTGCCGAAAAGTATCAAAAAATAAAGCTGCAGACAGTCCCGGCACTCGGAGCCGAAGCCGATCAGCCATTTGTCGCAAGTCCAATATATCGAAGATGCAGCGGGTTTACCTGCTCATTCAGCGCTTCGAGGCCGCCGTCGTTTTGAATTATGTCGTCCGCTTCACGCAGCCGCTGCTGCCTTGTAGCCTGTGAAGCAATGATTGAAAGCACTTCGTTCCGGGACAGCCCGCTTCGCTCCATTACCCTGCGAATCTGGGTTTCCGGCTCGCAATCGACCACCAGAATGCGGCTTATCATGCCTCGAAGGGCGCCCGTTTCGACCATTTCGACCAGCAGGGGTACGACGACGACGACATATGGCGCTGTCGATGCCTGGATCTGTCGTGTACTCTCGTGTCGGATCAAGGGGTGCAGAATTGCCTCCAGGTCCTTACGGGCTGACGGGTCCGCGAATACAAGATTGCGCATTCGTTTCCTGTCGAGGCTTCCATCCGCGGCGACAAACCGGGGTCCGAACTTGCGGGCAATTTCGGCAATCGCCGGCTGCGCCGGCGCGGTCAGTCTGTGGGAGATTTCATCCGCATCGACAAGGGCGGCACCTTTTGCAGCGAACAATCTGGCGACCGTCGTCTTGCCCGAGCCTATTCCACCAGTCAGGCCGACCGCGAACGTCATGCTCAGAACAATTGTAGGTAAGTCCGGTTGATCGTTTCACCCCAGAACAACGCTATCAGTCCCGCGGCTGCAAGGTAGGGCCCGAACGGAATGGGCGTATCCCGGCCGTGCCGCGTGAACACGATCAAGGCTATGCCGACGATTGCGCCTACCAGCGACGATAGCAATATGACAATGGGCAACATCTTCCATCCCAGCCAGGCACCGACGGCGGACAGGAGTTTGAAATCACCATAACCCATACCTTCCTTACCAGTGGTGAGCTTGAACAGCCAGTACACCGCCCAGAGCGAAAGATAACCCGCTATCGCGCCGATCACACCCGACGAAAGAGGGGTAAAGCCATTGTTGAGGTTGACGAGCAGGCCCAGCCATATCAGTGGCAGCGTGATGTCGTCGGGAAGCAGCTGGGTGTCGATATCGATTGCGGTAAGCGCGATGAGAGACCAGGCGAAAATGAGGGCCCCCCCCATCTCCAGCGTCAATCCGAACCGCCAGCCTATGTAGCCCGAAAGGACCCCGCTTATCGCCTCCACGATCGGATAGCGGAGGCTGATCGGCGCCTTGCAAGAGGAACAGCGACCGCGCAAGAAGACATAGCTGACTATGGGTATGTTCTCGTATGCCCTGATCTTATGACTGCAATGCGGACAGGTCGAAGCGGGTGTTATCAGGTTATAGCGACCCGCATCTCCGGCGCGCAATTTCTTTGCCACCTCAGGCAGGTTTTTCTGCTCGAGCAGTTCCGCAGCCTGGCTGTCCCAGCCGCGCTCAAGCATTTTCGGTAACCGGTGAATGACGACATTGAGGAAACTGCCGACGATGAGCCCCACTAGCCCGCATACTGCGGCGAGCATCACAGGTTGATTCTGCAGTATCTCGACGAATGACATGGATGAGAGTTCACGTGCACTAAGAGAAAATTCCCGCCGATAAAAAAGCGCCCGAGTCCATCGGGCGCGTGATCATTCGAGGGGAGCAACTTATACCGCTTGACCCATCTTGAAGATCGGGAGGTACATGGCAATAACCATTCCGCCGATCAATACGCCCAGCACGACCATGATCATCGGCTCCATCAGGCTGGAAAGTGCTTCTACTGCATCGTCGACTTCCTGTTCGAAGAAGTCGGCTACCTTGCCCAGCATTCCGTCCAGCGATCCGGATTCTTCGCCGATCGACACCATCTGTATGACCATGTTCGGGAATACGTTGGTATTGGTCATCGCAATGGTCAGACTAATACCTGAACTGACTTCCTGCTGAATCCTCTTGGTGGCTTCGAAATAAACGTGGTTGCCTGCGGCACCCGCAACCGACTCTAGTGCTTCCACCAGAGGTACGCCGGCTGCGAACATGGTCGAAAGCGTCCGCGTCCAGCGTGCGATCGTGGCTTTGCGGATCAGCGGCCCGAAAATAGGAATTCTCAAGAACCACTTATCCAGTAAATGCTGCATCTTCACCGATCGTCTCCAGGTGTAGAAGAAAAACCACACACCAAAGCCGACGCCGCCAAAAATGGCCCACCACCACTGAACGAAGATGTCCGAAATCCCCATCACGAACAAGGTAGGCGCCGGTAGATTGGCACCGAAACTGGAGAACAGGTCCTTGAATGCCGGAATGACAAAAATCATGATGATCGCCGTGATGATGAAGGCCACGACAATGATCGAGATGGGGTAGAAAAGTGCAGCCTTGATCTTGCCCTTGATCGCCTGGATTTTTTCCTTATAAGTCGCCAGGCGATCGAGCAGGCTGTCCAGAATACCGGCTTGCTCCCCGGCACCCACGAGATTGCAGTACAACGCGTCGAAATACAGTGGATATTTGCGAAAGGCGACGGTCAGACTGTTGCCCGTTTCGACCTCGTTCTTGATGTCCATGAGTAGCTTGCCGACTGCCGGGTTGGAGTGGCCTTTTCCGACGATGTCGAAAGCTTGAAGCAGAGGTACGCCAGCCTTCATCATGGTGGCCAGTTGACGGGTAAACAGGGTGATGTCTTTCTGCGTGACCCTGCCACCCAGTCCCCCCCTCTGGCGTTTGACCTTCAGAACCGCAATGCCTTGCCGGCGCAGTTGGGACAACACCACATGCTCACCGCCGGCGCGCATGTCGCCTTTGACCAGCTTTCCGCCTTTGTCCTTGCCTTCCCAGAGAAAGGTGTATTCCTTGACTTTGTCCCTTGTCGCCGCTGCGGTAGCCATAGCGTTACCTCGTCACGTCACTAATCTGCTCGTTTTATGGCGACCATAGCGTCACCAGACTAATAGCCGTGAATAATGCACTGGCCGGTCCTTAAAGTAAAGACGGAAGTATTTGATAAATAGCCCTGATTTTTAGTCTTTATCCGGTGGAAGCAGGCGCACGGATTTGATTACCCGATCCTGCGTCTGAAGGACTTCGAGAGGGTAGCCGGCCAGTTTCAAGCTAGTCCCCGACTCCGGAATATCCTGAAAGTGCTCCAGAATCAGCCCATTCAGGGTCTTGGGGCCATCGAGCGGAAACTTGTAACCCAGTTTACGGTTCATGTCCCGCAGCAGGGTTCCGCCCTCGACGATGATGCTTCCGTCTTCCATCCGCCGGAAACGGGCTGTCTGCAGCGGCGATTGGGTCGTAAATTCGCCGATGATTTCCTCAAGAATATCCTCCAGCGTCAGCAGGCCCTTGAGTTCGCCGTATTCGTCCACTACGAGACCCATCCGGTCTTGCTGCTCCTGGAAATTTTGCAGTTGCGTCAGAAGCGGCGTACCCATCGGGATGAAATAAGGCTCGCGCAGCACTTCGGTAAGGGTTTTTGCATCGATATGCTCCCCTTCCGAAAGATTCAGCACCTTGCGCACATGCACGATGCCGATGATGTCGTCGAGGCGTTCGCGATAGACGGGCAGACGGGTGTGGTTGCTGATCGCGATCTGTCGGCGTATTTCATCCGGGGGCGATTCGATGTCGATGGCTTCGATCTGATTGCGCGGCGTCATTGCGTCTTCCACGGTAATCGATTCGAGATCGAACAGGTTCAGCAGGATATTCTGATGCTTCTGCGGCAGAAAATTGCCTCCCTCCAGAATCAGGGTGCGCAATTCTTCCATGCTCAACGTATGCGCTTGGTTCGAATGCGGCTGCAAGCGCATCAGCCACAACAGCCCGCGCACAAACAGGTTGACGAACCAGGTGACCGGGTAGGCGAGCTTGAGCAATGGGGCCAGAATATATCCCGCGGGAAAAGCGATCATCTCCGGCCGCGTCGCCCCAATGACCTTGGGCGTAATTTCGCTGAACACGAGCAGCAAGAAAGTCACGACGGCAGTGCTCAGCGAGAGCACCAGTTCGCCCCCGCCGAACAGGCGAATAGCGATAACGGTGGCGAGAGTCGTGGCGCCTGCATTGACCAGCGTATTGCCGAGCAACACCACGCCAAGCAGTCTGTCCACCCGGGCCAGAAGCTGCGAAGCAAGGCGTGCGCCCCGATGACCGGTCTTGGTCAGATGCCTCAACCGGTAACGATTGAGCGCCATCATGCTGGTTTCGGAAATCGAGAAGAATGCGGAAATGACGAGCAGAACGACGAGTGTGATCAGCAGCGTAGAAATCGGAATGTCATCCAAGTGCAATCACCACTTCGCTAAATTATCAGGAAATTAGTATCGGGAGCGGCAACCACAGTGTCAAGCAAGCGGCGGGGATGTTTTGCGACGCTAGCGTTGCAACAATACTTCGAGAACGAACTTGCTTCCGATATAGGCGAGAACGAGCGAGAGAAAGCCCGCGAGGGTCCAGCGCATCGCCACGCGCCCGCGCCATCCGTACAGCGCTCGTCCGGCCAGCATGGCGCCGAAGATGATCCAGGACAATATGCCGAATACCGTCTTGTGAGTGAACTGCATCGGTTTGCCGAACAATTCCTCCGAAAACAGAATGCCGCTGCCAAGCGTCAGAGTGAGCAAAACGAATCCCGCAAATATGATTTGGAACAGAAGTTGTTCCATGGTGAGCAGTGGCGGCAGATTCTGCATGAATTGGGGAAGATTGCCGCGATGCAGCCGCCGCTCCATGATTGCCATCATCAATACGTGCAATGAGGCAATGGTAAAAAAACTGTATGCCAGCAGCGAAATGACGAGGTGGGCCTTGAACGCGGCCAGGTGAGTGTTGGTCAGCGGATGCGTGGCGGGCATAACCAGAGGGAGCAGCGAAAGGCCCGCTGCGCTGGGCACGACCAGAACCTGCAGGCCTTCCAGTCTGTAAAAGAAGCTGCCCGTCCAGTAAATCAGCACAGTGAGCCAGATGATTACCGAAATGGCCGTGCCGACCCCGAGATAGAGGGCATCGCCCGCGAAAACAGAACGGGCGAGCAGCAGCGCGTGCAATGCCAGCGGTACGATCAGAGCGATGTGCGCCCACGATGCCCGCGTCGGCGCATCTTGCGCAACAACTGGCGTGAGCGCATCGCGCCACAGGAAAACCGCCAGTCCCGCGTAACCGAAACTGACAATGAGATGAAGTAGAATGTCGTTCATTCTGACGGACGAATAGTGCCCGTCAAGTCTACAACATCTGCATCCGAATCACATTCCGGAATCACATATGCTAGACAGCCTTACCAGCCGGCTGGCCGGTGTCGTCAAGACGTTGCGTGGCCAGGGACGCCTGACTGATGCAAATATCCAGGACGCACTGCGCGAGGTTCGCATAGCGTTGCTGGAAGCCGATGTCGCGCTTCCGGTCGTCAAGGATTTCATTTCCAGAGTCAGGGACAAGTCAGTCGGTGAAGAAGTGATCGGCAGCCTTACCCCGGGGCAGGCGCTGGTCGGTGTCGTCCATCACGAGCTTACCGAACTGATGGGAAGTCACAATGACGCGCTCAACCTTGCCACGGTTCCGCCAGCGGTCATCTTGATGGCGGGCCTGCAGGGTGCGGGCAAGACGACGACTGCCGGCAAACTGGCGAAGCTGCTTCAGGAACAGAAGAAAAAAGTATTGCTCGTGAGTTGCGATGTGTACCGTCCGGCCGCGATCGAGCAACTGGCAACGTTGGCGCGCCAGGTTGGCGTGGACGTGTTTGCGTCGGCGCCGACACAAAAGCCCGAGGACATAGCCGTCGCGGCGCTGGACTATGCGCGCAAGCACTATCACGACGTGCTGATCGTCGATACTGCGGGCCGCCTCGCGATCGACGACACCATGATGCAGGAGATCAAGCGGCTGCATGAGGTCCTTGCCCCGATCGAAACGTTGTTCGTGGTCGATGCCATGCAGGGCCAGGATGCGGTCAATGTGGCGAAGGTTTTTTCGGAAACGTTGCCGCTGACCGGTGTCATCCTCACCAAGCTCGATGGCGATGCGCGTGGTGGTGCGGCGCTGTCGGTGCGCCAGGTAACCGGCCGGCCGATCAAGTTCGTCGGCGTCTCGGAGAAGCTTTCCGGACTGGAGCCGTTCTATCCCGAGCGGTTGTCCGCGCGCATCCTGGGCATGGGGGATGTGCTGGCGCTGGTGGAGGAAGCACGCCGCAATGTCGACATCGATGAGGCCGAGAAGCTCGCCAAGAAGGTGAAGTCCGGAAAGGGCTTCGATCTGGACGACTTCCGCAACCAAATGCGACAGATGAAGAAAATGGGTGGCCTGAACGCGCTGATCGACAAGTTGCCGGCGCAATTGGCACAAGCGGCCCAGGGAGGGGCGGTGGACGACCGTGTAATAGGCCGTACGGTAGGAATCATTGACTCAATGACGCCGCAGGAGCGCGCCAAGCCGGAAATCATCAAGGCTTCACGCAAGCGCCGTATCGCGACGGGGTCCGGTGTGACCGTGCAGGAGGTCAATCGCCTGCTCAATCAGTTCGAACAGATGCAGAAAATGATGAAAATGATGGGTAAGGGCGGTTTGCAGAAAATGATGCGTTCAGTCAAAGGTGGATTTCCCGGTATGCGTTGACGCGTCAGGAACGTCCGCCGGATCGGACAGTCTTAACATACGTCACGGATGCCCGTGACAAACTCCGCAGGCCTCTCATCTCTTCCGCGGCACACACTCAAGGTATCCGCATGCGCCTATTTGCAGCATTCGTTTTCGCCGTTCTTTTTGCTTCAGCCGTTCATGCGCAGGAGCCTGATTACGAACGCGAGAAACGCTGGTCCGATCAGATCGTGCCGGCGGTTCTCGTCGGCGACGTGGTCTGGATCAAACAGAAAAGCGGCCATGAGTTTCTGGCGATCTATACGCAGGCCGAGAAGCCGCGTGGCGCGGTAATCATCGGCCACGGGCGCGGATGGAATCCCGACTATGAACTCTATGGCGCATTGCGTGTGAAGCTGGCGGAGCAGGGCTACACGACGCTGGCCATTCAATTGCCGGTACTGGGACCGGGGGCGAAGGTCGGCGACTACCTTCCGATCTACCCCAATGCAGAGGAACGCTATGCGCTGGCCGCCAAATTTCTGCAGGACAAAGGCTTCGACAAGATCGCGATCGTGTCCCATAGCCTCGGCGCAACGATGGCGAACCAGTATCTGATTCATGCCAATTCCACTCCCGTAAAGGCGTGGGTATTCATCGGCATCATCAACGGCCTCGAAGAAATGTTCCGCATCAAGATTCCGGTACTGGACGTGTTCGGCGGAAAGGACTGGGAGATCACGCAGGTTGGGGCGTATGAGCGCAAGAAGCAGATTATGAAAGTTCAGGGATCCGACCAGGTCATCGTCCCGGACGCGCAGCACTTCTTCGAGGGCCGCGAGGACGAACTGGTCACGGTTGTGGTGGCGTTTCTGGACAGTCGGTTTGGCACCGGAAAGGCTACGGAAAATTTCCTCAAGTAGCTGAAATAAAATATAAAACATCGTAGTTTTCTCATGCTCGCGAATCTTTCGACCCTGCCGCGGCTTGCCCCCGACAAACCCGCCCCCAATCCCCCATTTATCTTGCAGATCGGACGAAAACGGGCGTAGAATCGCGCGCTTCGCTTTTGAGGTATAGAGCACATGGTTGTTATTCGGCTTTCGCGTGGTGGCGCCAAGAAGCGTCCGTTCTTCAACATGGTGGTGGCGGATTCGCGCAACCCTCGCGATGGCCGTTTCATCGAACGTGTTGGTTTCTATAACCCCAAGGCTCCCGAAGGTCAGGAGATGCTGCGCATCCAAATGGATCGCCTCACCTATTGGCAAGGCAAGGGCGCGCAGCTCTCCGACACTGCGGCACGCCTGGTCAAGCAGTTCGGTGAGTCGTCCAAATCCTGAGGCAATGGTAGTGATGGGGCGCGTACGCGCCCCGCACGGACTCAAAGGCTGGATCAAGGTCCAGCCGTTCACGCAGGAAATCGAAGGGCTGCTCGATTACCCGGAGTGGTGGCTGGGGGGTGAAGGGCAATGGCAGCAGCATCGCGTTGCGGAGTCGGCGGTCCATGGGTCGACGGTCGTAGCCAGACTGGACGGATTCACCGACCGTGAGGCGGCGGTAGGGTTGAAAGGCAGGCAGGTCGCGGTTCCTCGTGCCGCCATGCCGGAAAGCCGGGAGGGGGAGTTTTACTGGAACGACCTTCTCGGGATGGAAGTCAGCCACAAGAACGCGGCCAAACTCGGGCTCGTGGCAAGGATTCTCGAAACGGGCGCCAATACGGTGCTCGTAGTGCAAGGTGAGAAGGAATTTCTGGTCCCATTCATCCAGGGCGTCATCGTTAACGTGGATTTGAAGGCCAGACAGGTAATAGTGGATTGGGAACCGGTTTGACCGGCCTGCGGCGATGATGCACCTCGACGTAGTCACGTTGTTTCCCGAGATGTTCGAAGCGTTGACCGGCAGCGGTATTACGCAACGCGCTCGAAGTAATGGCCATTACGAACTGGTGTTGTGGAATCCCCGGGATTTCAGCGGCAACGCGTACCGCAGCGTGGACGACCGGCCTTATGGCGGCGGTCCGGGCATGGTGATGATGGCGGAGCCGCTGGCGAAGGCTTTGCGCGCCGCGCGGCAGCGGCAAGTCAGTTGCGGGGTAAGGCGCACGCGGACGGTCTATCTGTCGCCCCAGGGCAGGCCGTTGACCCAGCAGATCGTGGAAGAATTGGGCGGGTACGAAGGATTGGTTTTGCTGGCGGGTCGATATGAAGGCGTCGATGAGCGGCTGCTGGATGCCGAAATCGACGACGAAATTTCGATCGGCGATTATGTGTTGTCCGGTGGAGAACTGCCGGCGATGGTATTGATGGATGCGCTGATTCGGCGCATACCGGGGGCGTTGAACGATGCCGAGTCGGCGCAGCAAGATTCGTTTGCGAACGGATTGCTGGACTGCCCGCAATACACCCGGCCGGAAGTTTACGAAAGTGATGCAGTCCCGGCCGTATTGTTGTCGGGCCATCATGCGCAGATTACGAAGTGGCGCATGAAGCAGTCGCTGGGGCGGACTTGGCGCAGGCGCCCGGATTTGCTGGCGAACCTGTCCCTGAATGCCGAACAGGCCGCATTGTTGGAAGAATACAAATTGGAATCGAAGGAAGCGCGGGAGCTGATCAAATGAATCTCATACAGAAAATCGAGCAGGAAGAAGTCGCCCGTCTCGGGAAAAACATTCCCGGCTTTGCGCCGGGTGATACGGTCATAGTCAATGTGAACGTCGTGGAAGGTGACCGCAAGCGCGTTCAGGCGTACGAGGGCGTGGTCATCGCTATCCGTAACCGAGGACTCAATTCCTCTTTTATCGTACGCAAGATATCGTCTGGTGAAGGAGTTGAACGCACCTTTCAGACTTACTCGCCGTTGATTGCGAGCATCGAGCTCAAGCGCCGCGGCGATGTGCGCCGCGCCAAGCTCTATTACCTGCGCGATCGCTCCGGCAAGTCCGCGCGTATCCGCGAAAAGCTGGAAACCGAAAAGGTCGTAGAAGCCGAGTAAGCGAGTGTCATTCTGAATGAACAATGTAAGGCGGCCCGGTGCCGCCTTATATTTCTGGCGCATGCCTATACCACGCGCGAACGGTCCGACAACAAGACCTGCTGGATGTAGCTCTGCAACAGCAATCCTTCCGTGGCGTGCAGCTTGTTGAAGCGCACCCCGTGCGAGAACAGTTCCTCGGGACCTTTCCCCTTTCTGATCTTGCGCACGCTCTGGATTTGCGCAGATGTTGTCAGTTTCACCTCGTAGTTGTTCGGCTGAACCACGAATCTGAAGGCAAGTCCGACCTTCTCGCCCGTTTCTCCGAGACTCAGTTCCGTCTCCAGTTGCGCGCCGGAAACGCTGAGATCGGAAAGCACGACTGCGCGAGGCTTCTCATCCTGCCGTCCGTCCGGATTGGAAACTATACCCGGCAGGGAGACGCGTACACGTAGCGCCCCCCGGATCAGGGTCTGCTGCACCTGGGCCGGATATGAGAGATGCATGTACGGATAAGGCGAGCGACAGACGCGATCGATCCTGGATTCGAAGGTAAAGGCGTGACGACCCGAAAATGCGCGTATCAGCACATCTGCGCCTTCCGGAACGGGAATCGGCAGATTTTGCACCAGTGGCGTGCGTATCAACACGCTGTGTCCCGGAACGAATCCGATCAGCGTGGTGTAGTACTGGTTGCGCGAACTGTCAGTGATCAACTCCAGCTGCAAGCGTTCGCCCACATGAAGTTGTGCAGCTTCGAAACTGCAGGTCGAAACCTTCGAATGATCGAGATCAGTCACTTGAGTCTTCCGGTCTGTTTTGTCTCGGGTGTCTTTGTCAACTGCAAAGTATAGCCAAGTCGGACCACTCCCTGCTCGTCTCATCGCGTTGCTACAATGCCTGCATCGGAACAACCAATCCCAGCCACGCTTTTGGATATAGCGGTAGTGGCGATGCAGAAACTGCGCAAATCGTGAATACGCTGCTGGAATCCTGGCAGGCCAAAATGGAGGCGCCGTTCGCGGTGCTTGGCGTGCGTACCATCGGCGAGAGGCTGGTGCGTATCGAGTATCTCCCGCGCGGCGCGGCAACGCTCGAGCCGCAGACCCCGTTTAGCAAAGAGGTATGTCGACAAATGAAGGCGTATCTCAAGGAGCCGAACTTCGATTTCGATCTGCCTTTCGACTACGACGGCACAGATTTTCAGACCGGGGTCTGGAAGGCCGTGCGTGCCATTCCTGTCGGGGCGGTGCTCTCCTACCTGCAGATAGCCCGGAAGATCGGTTCGGCGCCGCGCCCGGTCGGCACGGCGTGCGGGGCGAATCACATCCCCATGGTTATTCCATGCCACCGAGTGGTCGGCAGCCAGGGCATCGGCGGCTTCATGAACGCGCGCCGTGGCGCGGCGATCGACATCAAGCGCTGGTTGCTGCATCACGAAAATCCGGGCGCGTACTGATGATGGCGAACGAGGACTTGTTGGATGAATTCTGCGATGTGCTCTGGCTCGAAGACGGCTTGTCGCGCAATACGATCGAGAGCTATCGTCGGGACCTGCGGCTTTTCTCCGCATGGCTGTCTGCAGATCGCGACAAGACCCTGTTGCAGGCGCAGCGCGCGGATCTTCTCGACTACCTGGCTTACAAGTTCCAGCACAAGGCCAGGGCGCGCTCGGCAGCGCGTCTGCTGTCCAGCCTCAAGCGGCTCTACCGGTTTTTGCTCAGGGAGAATCGGATTCAGGGCGATCCGACACTGCAGGTGGAATCCCCGAAATTGCCGCGCAGCCTGCCCAAGGTCCTGACTGAAGAGGACGTGGACGCATTGCTGGCTGCGCCGAACGTCGATACGCCTCTCGGATTGCGTGACAAAGCCATGCTGGAAGCGCTTTATGCCAGCGGCCTGCGCGTGTCCGAACTGGTGACGATGCAAGTTGCCCAGCTCAGCCAGGACATGGGCGTGCTGCGAGTCGTCGGGAAGGGCAGCAAGGAAAGACTGGTGCCGGTAGGCGAGGAGGCGCTGGTCTGGATGCGGCGCTATATCGACCGTGCGCGCCCGGAAATTCTTGCTGGAAGGCAGTCGGATGCATTATTCATCACCTCTCGCGGCGCATCGATGACGAGACAGGCGTTCTGGTATCTGATCCGGCGCTACGCCGGTCTGGCCGGCATCCGCAAAGGGATCTCGCCGCATACGTTGCGCCATGCCTTCGCCACGCATCTGCTCAATCACGGTGCCGACTTGAGGGTTGTGCAGATGCTGCTGGGTCATGCGGACATATCCACCACGCAGATCTATACGCATGTTGCGCGCGAAAGACTCAAGCAACTGCACGCGAAGCATCATCCGCGTGGGTAACGGGAGAGAATAATTCCGATGGCACCCATCGTATTCGTTGTCGTGGCCTACCTGATCGGATCGATTTCGTTCGCGGTCGTCATCAGCTGGTGTTTCGGCCTGCCGGATCCGCACACCTACGGCTCTGGCAATCCCGGGGCAACCAACGTACTGCGAAGCGGAAGAAAGGCGGCGGCGGTGCTCACCCTGATCGGTGACGCGGCCAAAGGCGCCCTTGCGCTTTGGGCAGCGCTGCGATTGGCGCCGGAATTCGAGTTGGGAGAGACGACCCTGGCTGCGGTGGCATTCGCCGCGTTCATCGGGCATCTGTTTCCGGTGTACTTCCGCTTCAAAGGCGGCAAAGGCGTATCGACCGCCGCGGGCATTTTGCTGGCGCTCGATATGCGTATTGCCGGCGTCGTGCTGCTTGTCTGGCTGGTGACGGTAGTTGCGTTGCGCTATTCGTCGCTGGCCTCTATCGTGGCTGCGCTCGCCGCACCGGTGGCGACTTTGTATTTTCTCGGCTGGGGACCCTTCGCCTGCATGGTACTGGCCATGACCGCACTGCTGCTCTGGCGTCACCGCGGCAATATCGGGCGTTTGATGAATGGCACCGAAAGCCGGATCAGATTGTCGCGGGGCGCCTGAGTTCTTCCAGTTCCCAGCGGGGCCGAACCGAGAAACCACCAGACCCGATGACACCGGCCTTGAGCCGCTGCGCGCCGGCAAAAGCGATCATCGCGCCATTGTCCGTGCACAGGTCCAGCGGCGGATAGAACACTTCGAATCCCTCCGCCGCGGCTTTTTGCGCCAATGCTTCGCGCAATCGCCGGTTGGCGCCAACGCCGCCGGCCACCACCAGCTGGTCCAGTCCGGTACGCATTACGGCATCGGTCGATTTGGCGACGAGCACTTCGACGATCGCATCCTGAAACGAAGCGGCGATATCGGCTTTGTTTTGTGCGCTCGCGTCTTCGCGGTCCGCAAGCGTCAGTGCAGCGGTTTTCAATCCCGAAAAGCTAAAGTTAAGGTCGCCACTGGCAATCATGGGCCGGGGCAATTTGAAACGTTTCGGATTGCCGGAGTCGGCAAGTTTGGCCAGTGCCGGCCCGCCGGGGTAGGGCAAGCCGAGCAGCTTTGCGGTTTTGTCAAAAGCTTCGCCCGCTGCGTCGTCGACGGTCTCTCCCAGCAGTTCATAGTCGCCGACTGCGCCAACCTTCATCAACTGGGTATGGCCGCCCGAAACCAGCAACGCTACGAAAGGGAAGCCCGGGGCCGGGGTGGCTAGCAATGGCGACAATAGATGGCCTTCCAGGTGATGCAGCCCGATCACCGGGACACCGAGCGCGAAGCCGAGACTTGCAGCTACGCTTGCCCCGACCAGCAAGGCGCCGGCCAGTCCTGGCCCCTGCGTATAAGCGATTCCGTCTATATCGGTCAGTGCCCGGCCGGTTTGCCCGAGCAATTGGCGGATCAGCGGCAACAGCCGGCGGACGTGATCCCGCGAAGCCAATTCCGGCACGACCCCGCCATACTCGGCATGCATGGCTACCTGCGAAAACAGCGTATGGCCAAGCAGGCCCGCCCGGGTATCGAACAGGGCGACGCCGGT
>JANXPQ010000503.1 GCA_025357235.1 Betaproteobacteria bacterium | reverse complement strand
AAGCAATCTTCCAAGTTTGAGTGGCCCGAAGTAGACGTTCCAGACTCCATCATCGATTTCCTCCAGCCCGACATATTCCCCCACGCAGGTGATCGACACATTGACCCAGTCTTTTTTCCAGCGGATGCCGCCGTTGGCGCTCACGTAGCGCACCTCGAATCGATCGGGGTATTCCAGCGGGGGAATTTTGTTGGGCATCTCCCGGGACGAAGATTCGTAAAGTGAGGCCGGGGTTTGCATGTCGAGCGCCTCGTGCGGACGTTCGAAGTTGAACTCCTGCTGGAAGTGATCGAACTTGCGCTGCTGGCCACGGCAGGTCTGAGCCGGTGGGCGCGTGGTCTCGGCTTTGAGCGTGCGATGCATGCGCTCATGGCGCCCGTTTTGCTGCGGCTTGCCCGGCTCGATCAACTCGGGAAGGACGCCCAGGCGCACCCACCAGGCCGACAGGCTCGACAGACGCGCGAGCGAGTTGGTAGCGAAAGGCACGCCGTTGTCGGTGCGGATGCGCCGCGGCAGGCCATATTCTTTGAATATCCGGGTGAACACGGGTTTGGACTCGGCCACGCTCGTCGAGCCCAATCCCTGGCAAGCAAACAGATACCGGCTAAAGCCGTCGGTCACGGTGAGCGGATAGCAATAGAGCCCGTCGCCGGTTTTGAACTGCCCCTTGAAGTCCGCGCTCCAACAATCGTTGGGCGCCAGGATAGAACTTGAGGGCTTGCCCGGATGGCCGATGTGGCGCCGGTTGCGCTTTCTGGGTACGAGCCCCTGACGGCTCAGGATATCGCACACGGTGCTGCGTCCGGGCAGATCCCAGTTTGGGTGGCGCCGCTCGAGGATCGGCAACAGCTTCTTCGCACCCCACGACGGATGCCGTTGGCGTAGCGCTACAATAGCCTCGACGATATATTCGGACGTGTGATTGGGACTGCTCGAAGGTCGGCGCGAGCGATCCTCCAAGCCTGAGGGGCCTTGCTTCAAATAACGCCCCACCAATTTGTAGCCGGTCTTGCGGCTGATGCCGTACAGATCGCACAGCTCGCTCATCGACAGGCTTTGTCGGAGGTAATCGGCAATGAACTGCGTCTTCTGGTCCATAGGTGTCGTTTCGCTCCAAGGCATGGGCACCTCCCTTCGGTGCCCGCAGTATGGATAAACTGTTACCTATGTCCCCGGACTATTCTGTTACCTATGTGTCTGGACCGAACCTTCCGCTGCCTAACAGGCTGTTGAAATAAGCCCGAATATCATGACCGAGGTCACGCGCGAAGAGGAGTCGAATGCAATTGAAGCGTGATTCGCAACCGATTGGCTCGCTCGGATCTGGTCGATCTGCTCGCTTGCCCTGCCGATGGGTCTCATTGCGCCGCTGCCTGCGGGTCCGCGCACAGCATTCGGGCAATCCGTACGATGTTGCTCGCCGTCATCGTGAGCTTGAAGTGCTGATCGACGCGCCGCATCCCCCGGTACACCGTCTGGCGGATGCGCCCCACGGTCTTGCCCCAACCAAAGTGCTCCTCGATGCGCTTGCGGATCGTCTGGCTGATGGCATAGCCCGCATGGCGCATCGTACGGCCATCAATCGCGCTGCCCCCGCGCCGGGTCTCGTTGCTGGCCACATGGGGCGTGACGTTGCGGCTGCGACACGCTGCGACGAAATCCCGTGTGTCATAGGCCTTGTCGGCACCGAGGCTCTTGGCCTGCCTGCCCCCGACGGCGTCGAGCATCGCCAGTGCTGCGGCACGTTCGCCCGTGCCATCGGCGTGCGTCACCACGGCGCTCACCACCAACCCGGAGCGGTTCTCCATGAGCACATGGCCTTGGTAGCAAAGTATCGAGGCGCTGTTGTGGCTCTTGCGAAACAGCCTCGCGTCCGGATCGGTACGGCTCTCATGCGTGTCGTTGGTGCGCGCTTTACCCTTCCAGTCGGCCTGTGCGTTGCGTCCCGGTCCCGAGGGGGTCTGGTCGTCGGATCCGTCCTTGGGCCGGAAGCTCTTGTGACTCGCCCACGCCTGGATCAGCGTGCCATCGACCGAGAAGTGCTCCTTGGACAGCCATCCTTTCGCATCGGCAAGCCGCATCACCTCGACGAAGAACGCTTCCACCACCGCGTGCTCCATGAGCCGGTCGCGATTCTTGGAGAACACCGAGTGGTCCCACACCGCATCGTCGATTGCAAGCCCTACGAACCACCGAAACAGCAGGTTGTAGCGCAACTGCTCACACAACTGGCGCTCGCTCCTCACCGAGTAGAACACTTGCAGCAGCAGGGCACGCATGAGCTTCTCGGGGGCAATGCTCGCGCGCCCGTTATCGGCGTAGATTTCGTTGAACAGGGCGTTGAGCTGCACGAGTGCATCATTGACCAGATCCCGGATCGCGCGCAGCGGGTGATCCGCCGGCACAAAGTCTTCGAGCTTCGCCACCATGAACAGGCTCTCTTGCATCCCATCCGTTCCACGCATCGCACTCACCTCGCACAGCTCAACATGAATACGATATTGACTATGACACCAACAAAAAGTGCGAGAAAATTCAGTCGTTTTTCAACAGCCTG
>JANXPQ010000073.1 GCA_025357235.1 Betaproteobacteria bacterium | reverse complement strand
AAGCATCGTCCCCCATCAGGGCTTCCCCCGACAGTTTGAGCAAGACGCGCTTATAGGCAGGCTTCATTGTGACGCGTAAGCATCCCGTTCAGCGGGCCTGGGCAGCCTGTGCGGCCACTTCCGCTGCAAAATCGCTCGATTTCTTCTCGATGCCTTCGCCGACGATGAACAGCGTGAATGCATTGACCTTCGCGCCTTTCGAAGCCAGCAGCTTTTCGACGCTAACCTTGTCGTCCTTGACGAAAGGCTGGCCGAGCAGCGTGACTTCGGCGAGATATTTCTGCACGCTGCCTTCGACGATCTTGTCTATGAGGTTGGCCGGCTTGTTGGACTCCAGCGCGCGCGCCTTGGCGATATTGCGTTCGCGGGAAATCAGCTCCGGGGACACCTGATCCCGGGAAACCGAAATCGGTTTGGACGCCGCGATATGCATCGACAAATCCTTGCCAAGCACATCGTCGCCGCCCACCAGATCCAGCATGACGCCGATCTTGGTGCCATGCAGGTAGTACGCGAGCTGGCCCTTGGCCCTGTGAACCGCGATACGGCGCACGCTCATGTTCTCGCCGAGCTTCATGACCAGCGCCTGGCGTGTTGCCTCAACGGTCTGGCCGGGGGACAGCTCGGCCTTGGCCAGCGTGTCGACGTCGGTGATCTCCCTGGTCGCCGCGACTTCGGCCACCGACTTCACGAAGCCGGCGAAGTTTGCGTCCTTGGCGACGAAATCGGTTTCGCAGTTGACTTCGACCAGCGCGCCCAGCTTGCCGTCGCCGGAAACATAGACGCCGATCGCGCCCTCCGCAGCCACGCGCCCCGCCATTTTTCCCGCCTTGGCCCCGCTCTTGATGCGCAGCAGATCCTCGGCCTTCTTCATGTCGCCGCCGGCTTCTTCCAGCGCCTTCTTGCATTCCATCATGCCGAGCCCGGTGCGCTCGCGCAGTTCCTTGACCATGCCTGCGGTGATGTCCGCCATTCTTGCCTGCTCCTTCGAGTCCCGTCCGCTCTCTGATCGCCCGCAGGCGTCCAGAGTTCCAGTTAAAAATCCTGTTGCAAAAAAAAGGGGCGTGCGCCCCTTTTTTTTGGCGACTGCCGTGATCAGGCTGTCGCCTGTTCTTCCGAGCTGTCGACTTCCACGAACTCGTCGCCGACGATTTCCTTGACGGTCTGGCTGCGCCCGTCGAGGATCGCATCCGCAATCCCGCGCGTGTACAGGCGCACCGCGCGGCTGGCGTCGTCGTTGCCGGGAATGATGTAATCCACGCCATCGGGGGAATGATTGGTATCCACCACGCCGACGACCGGAATGCCCAGCTTGTTGGCTTCGGTGATCGCGCCCTTCTGGTAGCCGACATCGATGACGAACAACGCGTCGGGCAGGCCGTTCATTTCCTTGATGCCGCCCAGGCTGCGATCGAGCTTCACCAATTCGCGCTGGAAGGTGAGTTGTTCTTTCTTCGACAGCTTCTCGAGCGAGCCATCCTGCACCATCACTTCCATGTCGCGCAGGCGCTTGATGGAAATCTTCACGGTCTTGAAGTTGGTCAGCATGCCGCCGAGCCAGCGATGATCGACGAACGGCGTATTAGCGCGCATCGCTTCTTCGCGGATGATCTCACGCGCCTGGCGCTTGGTGCCGACGAACAGGATGCTGCCTTTGTTCGAGGAAAGCTGGCGGACGAACTTCACCGCCTCCTGGTACATGACCAGCGTCTTCTCGAGGTTGATGATGTGGATCTTGTTGCGATGGCCGAAGATGAACGGCGCCATCTTCGGATTCCAGTAACGGGTCTGGTGTCCGAAATGGACGCCCGCCTCAAGCATTTGACGCATAGTGACCGACATGAACTTCTCCTGTAAGGGTTAAGCCTCCGCCGGCCGGACCCCGTAATCGGGCACCCATACTTGGCTGGCGTGTGAATTACCCCGATCGGATATGACCGGAGTTAACTGCAAATTATATCAGCGCCGCCCCGCCCGTCTCAACCATTTTCGCGCATGGTCAAAGGCTTAACGAGCGGACGACAGATGCCGCTGACGGCGTGCCTCGTACAGGCAGATGCCGGCCGCAACGGAGACGTTCAGACTTTCGACCTGCCCGAGCATGGGGATCGAGATCAGTTCGTCGCAGGTTTCGCGGGTCAGCCTGCGCAGTCCCTCGTCCTCGGCTCCCAATACGAGGGCCAGCGGTCCGGAAAGCTTTGCGTCGAATAAGCTGCCGGCCTCGCCACCGGCCGTGCCGACGACCCAAATTCCCTTATCTTTCAATTCCCTCAGTGTCCGCGCCAGATTCGTGACCGGGATGAAAGGCACCGTTTCCGCCGCGCCGGAAGCAACCTTGTGAACCGTGGCATTCATGCCTGCGGCCCGGTCCTTGGGAGCGATAATCGCGTGCACGCCCATGGCATCGGCTACCCTGAGGCAGGCGCCCAGGTTGTGCGGATCCTGCACCCCGTCGAGCACCAGCAAAAATGGGGGCTCGGCAAGATCGTCCAGCACCTCGTTTAGCGAGGCGGCAAGTGTGACTTCCTCGACAAAGGCCGCGACGCCCTGGTGTCTGCCGCCTTTGGCGAATCCTTCCAGCCGGTCGGCATCGGTTTCGTGTAACCGCACGCCTGCCGCCTTGGCCAGATCCGCGACGCGGCGCGCGCGCGGGTCGCTGCGGCCGGCATCCAGGAACACTTCGAATACGCCCCCCGGCCGCCGCTTCAATGCTGCGGTCACCGCATGCAACCCATATACCACCCGCCGGCCACTCATCGCCGGTCTTTCGTACCCTCATCAAGCACGAAATCGATTTTTGCGGTTTCCAGATCGACCCTGACGAGTTTGACCGGGATGCGATCGCCAAGCCGGAAACGCTTTCCGGTGCGTTCGCCAAGCAACTGATGCTTGGCCGCGTCGAAATGAAAATAGTCAGCACCCAGTTCGGATATGTGCACCAGGCCTTCCACATAAACCTCATGGAGCGCCACAAATACACCGAAACTGGTCACTCCGCTGACGGTGGCCGTGAAATGTTCGCCGATGCGATCCTGCATGTAATAACACTTGAGCCAGGCCTCGACGTCGCGGGTGGCTTCGTCGGCACGGCGCTCGGTTTCCGAGCAGTGCGCGCCCAGGTCCTGCCAGTTGCCGGGCTCATAGCGCGCGCCCGCGAGCACCGCCTTGATGGACCGGTGGATGAGCAAATCCGGGTAGCGCCGGATCGGCGAAGTAAAGTGCGTATAGGCTTCGTACGCCAGGCCGAAATGGCCGACATTTTCCGGGCTGTAAACCGCCTGCCTCAGCGAGCGCAGCATCACCGTCTGCAGCAATTGCACGTCGGGACGCGGCTTGATTTTTTCCAGCAGGCGCGCGTAGTCCTTGGCATGGGGGTCATCGCCGCCGGTCAGTTGCAGACCGAATTCGCGCAGGAATTCGCGCAACGCGACGAGCTTTTCCGGCGTCGGCCCCTCGTGCACGCGATACAGCGCGGGATGATCGTGGCTCGACAGGAAATCGGACGCGCAGACATTGGCCGCGAGCATGCATTCCTCGATCAGGCGGTGGGCATCGTTGCGCTGCGTGGGGACAATGCGTTCGATCTTGCCTTCGTCGTCGAAAAACATCTGGGTCTCGACCGTCTCGAAGTCGATCGCGCCACGCAGTGCGCGGGCCTTGACGAGGCCCTGGTAGAGCGCGTGCAGCGCCTGCAAATGAGGCGCCAGGTCCCTGAGCTCGGGCGCGGTCTCGCCCTGCGGATCTTCGATGACCTGCGCGACCCGGGTATAAGTCAGCCTGGCGCGAGAATGCATCACCGCCGGGTAGAAGCGATAAACCGCAATGTCGCCACGCGCCGAGATATCCATTTCGCACACCATGCACAGGCGGTCGACCCTCGGCATCAGCGAACACAAGCCGTTCGAGAGCACCTCCGGCAGCATCGGGATCACGCGGCGCGGAAAATACACCGAATTGCCGCGCTCCCGCGCTTCCAGGTCGATGACATCGCCGTGCTGCACATAGTGGCTGACGTCGGCAATGGCTACCCAGAGCTTGAATCCTTTGCCGCGGCGCTCGCAGTAAACCGCATCGTCGAAATCCTTTGCGGTTTCGCCGTCGATCGTCACCAGCGGCAGGTGGCGCAGATCTTCGCGCCCCTTGAGGTCCTTGTCGGTCACCCCGGCCGGAAACTTCGTTGCCGCCTTTTCGACCTCCGCGGAAAATTCGTGCGGCAGATCGTGCTTTCTCAGCGCGATCTCGATTTCCATGCCCGGGTCGGCGTAGTTGCCGAGCACCTCGACGATGCGCCCGACCGGCTGCGCGTGGCGCTGCGGCTGCTCGACGATCTCGACAATGACGACCTGGCCGGGCTTGGCACCGCCGGTGGCGCCTGCCGGTACCAGAATGTCCTGGCTGATGCGACGGTCCTCCGGAGCGACGACGCCGATGCCGTGCTCGTTGAGAAAGCGGCCGACCACCTTCACATTGGCGCGTTCGAGGACTTCGACGATATGTCCTTCGCGCCGGCCGCGCGCATTGATGCCGCCTTCGCGCGCGACCACGCGATCGCCGTGCAGCACCTTGGACATTTCGCCGGGATGCAGGAACAGGTCCTCGCCTTCGCCATCGCGCACCAGGAAGCCGAAGCCGTCGGGATGGCCCTGCACCCTGCCTTTCACCAGATCGAGCTTGTCGACCACGCAAATCGCGTTCTTGCGATTGCGCATGATCTGGCCGTCGCGCTCCATCGCGCCGAGACGGCGCTCGAAAGTTTCGGTTTCATGCGGCGCGATGGAAAGCAATTGCGCCAGCAGGTCCACCGTGACCGGCACGCCCTGCTCCAGCAGGACGCCGAGAATATGTTCGCGGCTCGGTAATGGATGCTCGTAGCGCGATCGTTCACGCTCGAGGTGGGGATCACGCGCGCGGATATCCGTGGCACGACCGCGGTCAGCGGTCTTGCCGCCGGCGGGTTTGGGAGTTTTCTTTGTGGTTTTCATTCAGACAATCAATTCGGGACAGGTGATACCGCTGGCAATTGGGTGGCGGGCAATGGGGGATGGTATCCGTTTGCGGGTGAGATTGACGAGGCCCGCGTGTGGAACGTGGCACGGAGTGCCGCGCAGATTCAGGCAAGTGCGGCCACGGTGTTGACGGGGACAGAAACGGGATTGGCGGGCTACTGGCCAGTGGACGAAGCGAGCGGATCGACGGCGGCTGATCACTCTCC
>JANXPQ010000462.1 GCA_025357235.1 Betaproteobacteria bacterium | reverse complement strand
CGCCCATCATGCTGAAGATCAGCGTCAGGCCCGACGACAGCATGAACAGCAACAGTCCGTAGGACAGGCTGTTCAGCAGGGTGACGAGGAAGAATTCCATTGAGAGGCAGTGACTAGTTATTGGTGATTGGTAATTGGTATCTAAAGAACTTTCAAGTCACTAATCACCAGTCACCAATCACGGTTTTTGGAACTTGCACGTCGTCGCCATCACGGTGTCCTTGCCTTCGACACGCGCGTCGGTGCGAAATCCAAGCCCGGTCTTCTCGACGTCGAATTTGACATCCTTGCCGTTGGCCTTGACCAGCGTGGAAATGTACAAGGGCTGCACCAGTTGGTGATTGTCGGCGCGGATATAGACTTCGCCCGAGTCATCCTCGAATTTGAGGTTTTCCAGCGCTACCACAACCTTTGCCGGATCGACACTCCCGGCTTTTTCGATCGCCATGGCAAGCGCATTGACCGACTCGCGGATCGACGAATAATACAGATCGTCCTTCACGTCTGGAAAGCGCGCGCGGTAGCCGGTGTTGTGATCGGCGGCCAGTTTTCCGCCGATGTTCGAATGCCACGTGGTCACCTGCTTGACGTGGCCGGCGCCGGCTTCGCCGAACGCGGTGACTGCACCGGCCGCGCCGGTGTAATACGTGTAGTAGTCCGCCTGCAGCCCGGCTTCCTTGCCGGCCTTCACCAGCAGCGCGAGATCGTTGCCCCAGTTGCCTGTGATGATGCTGTCGGCGCCGGACGATTTGATCTTGGCGACGTAAGGCGCGAAATCCTTGACCTTGCCCAGCGGATGCAGGTCGTCGCCGACGATCTCGATGTCCGGCCGCTTGGCCGCGAGCATCGCTTTTGCCGCTTTGGTCACCGCCTGACCAAACGAATAATCCTGGTTGATGAGGTAGACCTTCTTGATGCCCTTCTGCTGCGCCATGTAGTTGGTCAGCGCCTGCATCTTCATGTCGCCGTCGGCGTCGAAGCGGAAGTGCCAGTAGTTGCATTTGTCGTTGGTCAGCGCGGGATCCACCGCCGCGTAGTTCAGGAAAATGACGCTCTTTTCCATATTGCGTTCGTTGTGCTTGGCAACCGCGTCGGAGAGCGCCAGGGCTACGCTCGACCCATTGCCTTGCGCGATGTAGCGAATGCCCTGGTCAGCGGCCTGCTTGAACACGAGCTGGGCTTCCTGCGGGCTGGTTTTGTGATCGAAGGGTACGATTTCGAACTTGACGCCGCCGAGCACGCCGCCGCGGGCATTGACGGCTTCCGCTGCAAGCTGGTAGTGCCGCAATCCGATTTCGCCCACATTCGCGAACGGCCCGCTCAGGCCCTCGATGAAAGCGATCTTGATCGTCTCTTCCGCGCGAGCGCCCGCGGACAGCATCGGCGCCAGAATGGCTGCGGACAGCAGCAATGCCGTCTTCACGGATCTCATCGTGATTTCTCCTCGGGCACAACGACGTCCGGCCGGCGGCCTCGAATGAATCACGGATTTTCGGGACACGGTCGTGGGCGTCATCTGTCTAGTTATATTTGCGCTTCTGCCGGGCTTCACTCATAGCCGCTCGCCGACCGGGTCGAGCGCCGTACTGACTGCTATGGTGCCTTCCTGTACGGCCCGGATTCTATTCGCAAAGCAACGCCGTTGTAAACGAGTTGCCGGCATCCGAAAACCATGCACCACAGCTCTTTTGCAGTGCAACGAACGCGATGGCATCCACCCTGCAGGACAACCGCGTTCCGGCGGGATCAAGCTGCTAGAATCCGGGCGAATCGAACAATGACGGGAGCTCCGCGATGCAAGGCCTCATGATGGATACTCCGCTGCTGATCTCTTCGCTGATCCAGCATGCGGAGCGCCACCACGGCGACACCGAAATCGTGTCGCGATTGGTGGAAGGCGGGATACACCGCTACGACTACCGCGGGGCACATCGCCGGGCGCGCAAACTTGCCAACGCCCTCGGCGCGCTCGGGGTAGAAAAAAGCGACCGCATCGGCACGCTGGCCTGGAACGGCTTCCGGCATCTGGAGGCCTTCTACGGCATTTCCGGCATGGGGGCGGTGATGCACACCATCAATCCACGCCTGTTTCCCGAACAGATCACCTACATCGTCAACCACGCCGAAGACAGCTATGTGCTGTTCGACCTGACTTTCGCGCCTTTGATCGAGAAGCTCGCACCGATGTGCAAGAGCGTGAAAGGCTGGATCGTCATGACCGATCGCGCCCACATGCCACAGGCCGGCATCCCCAATCTGCTGTGCTACGAAGACCTGGTGAATGCGCAGCCGGACGATTACGAGTGGCCGGAACTGGATGAGCGCACCGCGTCTTCACTGTGCTACACCTCGGGCACGACCGGCAATCCGAAGGGCGTACTGTACTCGCATCGCTCCACGGTGCTCCATGCCTATGCGGCGGCACTGCCCGATGCGCTCAACATCTCTTCGCGGGACGTGATGCTGCCGGTGGTGCCGATGTTTCATGCCAACGCCTGGGCCCTGCCCTACAGTTGCGCGCTGGTCGGAACCAAGATGGTGCTTCCCGGCTACCAGCTCGACGGCAAGAGCCTCTTCGAGTTGTTCGAAACGGAGCGGGTCACTGTTTCGGCCGGCGTGCCCACGGTATGGCTTGCGCTGCTGCAGCATATGAGCCAGAACAAGCTCAAGTTCAGCACCATGAACCGGACCGTGATCGGCGGCTCGGCCTGCCCGCCCGCGATGATCCGGTCCTTCCAGGAGGACTTCGGCGTTCAGGTGCTGCACGCCTGGGGCATGACCGAAATGAGCCCGCTCGGCACTGTCAGTACCTTCAAGTCCAAGCATCTGGACCTGCCGAAGGACAGCAAACTGGCGATCCAGAGCAAGCAGGGCCGCAGCATTTTCGGGGTGGATTTGAAGATCGTGGACGACGCCGGCAAAGAGCTGCCGTGGGACGGCAAGGCGTTCGGCAACCTGCTGGTGCGTGGCCCGTGGATCAGCAACGGGTACTTCAAGGGCGAGGGCGGCGACCCGTTGCGCAAGGACGAGAAAGGCAGGGACTGGTTTCCCACCGGAGACGTGGCCACCATCGATCCCGATGGCTACATGCAGATCACCGACCGCTCGAAGGACGTCATCAAGTCCGGCGGCGAGTGGATCAGCTCGATCGATCTGGAAAACGCCGCCGTCGCGCACCCCGCAGTCGCGGAAGCGGCGGTGATCGGCATCCGCCACCCGAAGTGGGACGAACGCCCGCTGCTTCTGGTCGTGAAGAAAAAGGACACGCAGGTCACTCGCGAAGAACTGCTGAAATTCTTCGAAGGCAAGGTGGCGAAGTGGTCGATGCCGGACGACGTGGTATTCGTCGAGCAGTTACCCCATACCGCCACCGGCAAACTGCTCAAGACCAAGCTGCGCGAAGACTTCAAGGACTACAAGCTGCCCACGGCGTAAAAACCACCTCACCCTGACGCGCGGATGAGGTGGTCAGTAGCCTCTATCTCTATCTACCAGCCCTAGCGGCGGCTCGCCGCGTTCCAGTCGCCTGATGTTATCGATAACCTGAGCCTCCGATTCGGAAGCGAGTGTCGGCGCCGCCACGTGCGGCGTAACGATCACCTTCGGATGACGCCAGAACGGATGCATGGCCGGAAGAGGTTCCTGCTCGAACACATCCAGCATCGCGCCTGCCAATTGTCCTGAATCCAGCGCGGCGATCAGGTCGGCATCGACCATGTGTCCGCCCCTGCCGATGTTCACGACGTAGCCGCCGCGAGGCATTGCAGTGAAGGTTCGCGAGTTGAGAATTCCGCGCGTATCCAGTGTCAGCGGCAGCACGTTCAGAAGCACCCGTGTGCGCGCAAGAAACGGGTCGAAGCCCGTCGCGCCAGCAAAGACCTCGACGCCTTCGACGGATTTGCCGCTCCGACTCCAGCCGGCAACGGGATAGCCCTGCGCGGCAATTCGCTGGGCGACGAAAGCGCCGATCACGCCCAACCCCATCACCCCGACCGGCCAGCGCCTCGCCAACAGTTCGTCGTGGCGCCGCCAGACGGCCGTGCGCTGCTGTTCGAAATAGTCCGCCATGCGCCGCTGGAAATGCAGTACTGCATAGAGCGCGTACTCCGCCATCGGTCCCGGCAGTCCTGCGTCGACCAGTCTTACCACCGGCACATCAGCCGGCAATTCGGGATCGCTCAACACCGAGTCGACGCCGGCGCCAAGCACCAGGATCGCCTTCAGATTCGGCAGGCGCGCAAGCGACCCCGGCGGTTGCCTCCACACCAGGGCGTAGCGGATTGCGTCTCGCGATCCGGTATCCGGCCATGCGCAAAACGCCATGTCCGGAAAGGCGCGGGCACAGGCAAGGCGCCACGGCTCGGCCGGTTCTGAATCGCTGCAGAAGAGAATCGTCATGGGAAGAACGCGGTTCGCGGCATGAAGCGTCCAATGCTAAAGTGCCGGCGGGTCGCGCGCCAGCGCCCGGCATATAAAAAACAGGGGGGAGACCATGAGCAAGCTTTACGCCGAACCGCAGCGTGCTTTCCAGGAAATGTTCGACACGCGCCGCATCGCCGACGCCGCCGAGCAACTCATCGTGCATTCCGAAGTCGCCGACGACGAGAAGGCCTTCATCGAGAGCCGGGACATGTTTTACCTGGCCACCGTGGATTCGCGCGGCTTTCCGACCTGCTCCTACAAGGGCGGCGATCCGGGGTTCGTGCGGGTCGTGGACAAGAACACCCTTGCCTTTCCGAGCTACGACGGCAACGGCATGTTCTACTCCATGGGAAATATTCGCGGCTACGGCAAGATCGGCATGCTGTTCATCGATTTCGAAACGCCGCACCGCATGCGCCTGCATGGCACTGCCAGCATCGATGAAAACGATCCGTTGATCATGGACTACAACGGCGCCGATCTTGTGGTCCGGATGCGCGTGGAGGAATTGTTCATCAACTGCCCGCGCTACGTGCATCGCTACCAAAAGCTGAAGCCTTCGCATTACGTGCCGCGCGCCGATTGCGAAACGCCGTTCGCGGTGTGGAAACGAATAGACGCAATCCAGCCCGCGCTGGCATCACGCGATCAGGGCAAGGCGGAAGGCGCTGGTGGACTGATCACGATGGAAGAGTCTTTTGCGAGGGTGGGCAGGGGTGAAGGATAG
>JANXPQ010000444.1 GCA_025357235.1 Betaproteobacteria bacterium | reverse complement strand
ACGAACCCCGCCGCACCGACCACCAAAAAGGATCCGCGCCAACCGATCTGGCTGATGATCCACGCAACCAGCAATGCACCCACTGCCGGGCCGGCCTGCGTGCCCGCCATGAAGATTGCGTTGGTCAGCCCGCGCTCGCCCGCCGGAATCCACTCGCGCACCACGCGCCCGCCCGCGGGAAATGTCGTCGCTTCGCCGACGCCCATCGCCAGCCGCGTGCCGATCAGCGAAACGAAGTTCCATGAGGCGCCGGTGAGCATGGTTGCCGCCGACCAGATCGTGATGCCGGCGGCGTTGACGGTCTTGGTCCCGAGCCGGTCGACCAGAATCCCCATCGGGATGAGGCAAAGCAGATAGGTCCAGAGAAACGACGAGAACAAATAGCCCATCGTCACCGGGGATAAACCGAACTCCTCGGCGATGGGTCTCGACGCCACCGACAATGCAACGCGATCGACATAGTTGATCATCGCCAGCGTAAACAGGAACAAACTGATCCAGCCGCGTCGCCAGGCCATGGTGTTTTCCTCCCAGATTCTTGAATACAGTGACAAGTGAACGGTGAACGGTGAACAGTGACGGAAAAAAACCTGAACCAAGCTGCCGTCGAGAGCTCGGCGTAAGGAAGACCGGTCGGGATTGACGAAGAGTTTCGCGTCCTGGCGCGTCACCGTTCACCGTTACCTGTTCCCCGCTCACCCGTCACTACCTCCTTGCGATAGGGGGAGTTTACCGGGATGCAGTCGAGCGGTACTTTTACCGTGATGTCACCAAGAACGAGAAACGACAACGCCTTGCCATGGCCGTCCAACCCCAGGCTCGAATTCACCCCACCCTCGAGGGCATTGTCGATGACGAAATTCATCGCAGGCAGCTTCGGCAGCACATAGCGCTTCACCGCCGTGGCGCCCCGGTGCGCAAATACCGCAAGCACGCGTTCTTCGGTGACCTGCTCGACCAGCAACGCAAAAGCTTCGGCCCGATAGGGAATGACGCTGATGTTCGAGCGATTTCCTTTGTCCCCGGCGCGCGCGTGCGCCACCGCATGCAACGGAACTTCGACGACGTTCATGCTTCCTCCACCGTGACCACGCGTGCGCTCACCCGGGAGCGATCGATGAGGATCGACGCCGTGCTGACTTGCGGGGTGACATGCTGGCTTACTCCGGCGCCCCCCGCGGGACCGGAGCAGTAGAGGCTCAGCACTTCGTCCGAGACCTGCTGCGCCACTTTGCGCCTGGCACTGCGTACCGCCGCTCGTATCCGGTATTCCTCTGCAGCGCCTTGCGCAATGGCAGGACGTCGGCTGGCGTCGTTGCTGTCAAATATCGCCCCGGCGCCGAGCACTTCCACGCGCACCGGCTCGCCGATGCCGATTGCGCGGCAGCGGCCCCGTACTACCGACGCGGCGAGTTCCGCGCGCGCCAGGGCATTCGGGCCAGCGTAGGAAATCTCACCCTCGCCCAGCCATCCCGCATCCACGCAAACGGTGGCCTTCAGCGTTGCAGGCGGCGCCTTGCCGCGAGCACCCCGGACACGGACGCGGTTCGTGCCGATTTCTTCGACCTCCACTTCGCCGATATCGAGCACCACGTCCGGCGTCAGATAATTGTGCGGGTCGTGGACTTCGTAGAGCAGTTGCTCGATCACCGTCGCGCGGCTCACCAGTCCACCGGTGTCCGCCGGTTTGGTGATCACCAGCGACCCGTCCGCTTCGACCTCCGCGATCGGAAAGCCGACGCGATCGAGGTCGGGAACATCCTTGAATCCCGGGTCGGGGAAATAGGCGCCGCTGACCTGGGCGCCGCACTCGAGCAGGTGACCACAAACGGTTCCCTGCGCAAGCAGGTCGAGTTCGCTCGCTTTCCAGCCGTGGACATGCATCAGCGGACCCAGCGACAGCGCGGCATCGGTCGTGCGCCCGACCAGCACGACATGCGCGCTGGTGGCAAGCGCGTCCGCCACGGGTCCGGCGCCAAGATAGGCATTGGCGGCCACGATGGCCCGATCGCCGAGGGCAATGCCTTCGATGATCGGCTCGCGGCGTATCTCCTCCTCGGACATTGATGCCAGCAGATCATCGCCGGTGACCGCGGCCACCTTGAGACCGCGGATGCCGAGTTCGCGCCCAAGCGCGTGCACCCGCCGGCCCGCTCCGAGTGGATTCGCCGCGCCCATGTTGGTCACGATGCGAATGCCGTGGCGATGGCAATCGGCGAGAACCAGCGGCAGATAAATATCGAGGAACGGGGAATAGCCCTGGTCGGGATTTTCGCGCCGCAGGCGCTGGGCGATGGCCAGCGTGCGCTCCGCAAGCACTTCGTAGATCAGGAAACGCTCGCCTTTCACGTCCGCCAGTTCCCGCACGATCGGCACCGCCGCGTCGAAACGATCTCCCGCGAATCCCGCGCCACAACCAATGTAGACCTTGCTCATGCAATTCCTTGTTGTTCCAACATGCACTTCTCACCGCAGAGGCGCAAAGGCGCAGAGGGAACGCAGAGAAGGGCAAGAAATAAATAGATGGGAAAAATGGCTGACCAAGTGTAATTGAGTGCCCAGGTGCGCCAGAACAGCAGTCGCTGGGAACCTACACTCACAATAGCCCGCCCCGAGCTTTCCCATCCAGAATTATCCAGTTTTCCTCTGCGTCGTTTTTCTCTGCGCCTCCGAGCCTCTGCGGTGAGCACTATGCTTTAGAACCCGTAAGGTCAAACTCGGCAATGGAGTCGGTTACGATCTGGTCCTCGGCGGAGGTCAATCCGCTGACGCCGATGGCGCCAATCGTCGTTCCCGTTTCATTCTTGAGCACGCTCCCTCCTGGCAGGGCAGTAAGCAATGGATCGCAGAAGTAACCGATCTCGATGCCTTCCTTCTGCAACCGCGCCAGTACAGCCTCGGTCGACACGCCCATGCGCGCGGCGGTATACGCCTTTCCCTGGGAAATCTGGATGCTTCTGACCGGCGCTCCCTCCATCCGCGCAAAGGCGAGAAGAAAGCCCAGCGGGTCGCAAACCGACACGCAAACCGGCCGGTCGAAGTCCTTCTTCGCCATGGCCATCGCACGATCCAGCAAGCGCCTTGCGGCGTCCAGTGTCAATCCCGGCATGATGCGCACTCCCCTGAAAAGTACCGTGCTTGAAATGAAGCAGAAGGCGATGCCGCACTCGCAAGGGTGGCCGCCGCCGTTTGTCGTCTATCCACCGATCAGGCGGCTGATCACCGGGTGATATTTCCCGCCGTAACCCGCCTCGATGGCCTCACCCAGCCAGCCATCGACGATTCGCGCCCCGCGCGCGTCGACGCCGGTTTCGCGCGCAAGCTGCAGCGCATAGGTCAGATCCTTGCGCGCATATTCCACCGAGAAGGCGCGTTCCGGGAATTCGCCGGAAAGTATGGCTTTGACGCCGTGATTGCGCAGCGCGAAGCTGTCGGCCGAGCCTTTCGACAAGGCGTCGAACAACAGCGCGGGATCAACTCCTGCGCGTTCGCCGATGGCCTTCGCTTCTGAAATGGCGACCACAGTTTCGAATAACACCATGTTGTTCAGGATTTTCACGACCTGCCCGCAGCCGACCGGGCCGCAGTGCGTGATGTCGCTGGCGAAAGTGGCGATCAGCGGCTGCACGCGTTCGAAGGCGTCGGCATCGCTCCCCACCATGACCGCCAGGGTGCCGGACTCTGCAGCCGCCCGGGTACGAGCCACGGGCGCATCGATGAACAACGCACCCCTATTCGCAAACTCGCCGGCCAGCGAGCGCGTGATGTCCACAGGCGACGTGCCGAGGTCCACGACGATCTGGCCTTGGCGCGCCGCATCGAGAAGTCCGCCGGGTCCACGAGCCAGGTCGCGCACGATCTCGCCAGAGGGCAATGACAGGAAAATGATGTCGCTACCCTCGCAAACCTCGGCCAACGACGCGGCGCCGCGCACACCATCGGCAGCGAGCCGCCGCAGGGGCGAAGGATCACGGTCGTGCGCGCGCACTGGCAGGCCCGATTTGCGTGCGAGATTCCGGCAGATGGGTTCGCCCATGACGCCCAGACCGATAAAACCGATCTGCTTGAAGCTGCTGTTCGTGATCATGTTGTTTGTATCGCGGCTGTTAAGGCTGGTCGAGGCCGAAGTACACGCCTTTGGTCTGCTGGTACAGGCGCATGCCGGTGACGCCTTTTTCACGTCCGAAGCCGCTTTCCTTGAAGCCGCCGAACGGCGTCGAGATGGAGAGTTGCTTGTAGGTATTGATCCATACCGTGCCGGCCTCGAGCGCGCGTGCGACTTTCCATGCGCGCTTGTAGTCCCGCGTCCAGATGCCCGCGGCGAGGCCGTAGACGGAATCGTTGGCCTGCGCAATCACATCGTCTTCGTCGTCGAACGGCAAAACGCATAACACCGGACCGAAAATTTCCTGTTGCGCAATGGCCGCTTCGTTGTCGATGCCGTCGATGATCGTGGGCAGATAGAACGCGCCCTGCGCGAGGCGCGGATCGGCGGGTGCGGCACCGCCCGCGAGTATCCGGGCGCCGGCCGCGCGTGCCGCATCGACGATGCCGGCGATGTGATCGCGATGGGCGAATGAGGCGATCGGGCCCATCCGGGCACCGGGGGCGT
Source organism: Betaproteobacteria bacterium (assembly GCA_025357235.1). Lineage (GTDB taxonomy): Bacteria > Pseudomonadota > Gammaproteobacteria > Burkholderiales > JACQAP01 > JACQAP01. The sequence goes on along the minus strand of JANXPQ010000444.1, from coordinate 21,053 downwards.
CGGGCAGATCCACGCGGATGCCTCGCGCCTTGGCCACCAGCAGCTCGACCACGCGGTCGCGGACTTCGCGCTGCACGAACAGGCGCGAACCCGCCACACACGACTGTCCGCTGCCTTCGAATATGCCGCCCGCCACCGCCTCGACCGCCGCCTCGATATCCGCATCGTCGAATACGATGTGCGGCGACTTGCCGCCGAGTTCGAGCGCCACAGGCATGAGCTTCTGCGCCGCGATCGCCGCGATGCGCCGCCCGCTCGCCGTGCCGCCGGTGAAGGAGACCATTCTCACACCGGGATGTGAAACGAGTGCCGCGCCCGTGGTCGCGCCAGTTCCCGTCAGCACGTTGAGCACGCCGGGTGGCAGACCCGCCTCCAGGGCGATGCGGCCGAGTTCCAGTGCCGGCGACGAAGTCAGTTCCGAAGGTTTCAGAATGACCGCGTTTCCGGCCGCCAGCGCGGGTGCTACTTTCTGGGCCTCCATGGTCATCGGCGAATTCCACGGCGTCAGCGCCGCCACGACACCGTAAGGCTCGTGAACAACCATCGACAGGTAGTTGCCGCGCGCCGGCGTGACTTCCGAGCCCAGGGTTTCGCAGACCGCCGCGTAGTAGCGAAACGTCGCTGCGGCGCTGCGCACCTGGGCCACGCATTCGGAGCGGACCTTGCCGTTCTCGATCATCTGCAGATGGGCCAAAACTTCGGCGTCACGCTGCATCAGCTCACTGATGCGATGCAGGACGGCGGCCCGCTGATGAGGCTGCAGATCGCGCCAGTCCGGCCGCGCTGCGGCGCGTGCAGACGTCTGCACTGCGAGATCGACCTCGTCGGGGCCGGCGGCAGAAATTGCGTGGTTGATCGTTCCTCGCGCCGGATTGACGGACACCAGCGGATCGTTCGAAGTACTTGTCTGCCGACCGTCGATCAGCATGGGCTTTGCAGGTTCCTGCATGGACATCGGGGACTTTGGGGTATGCACGGGTTCGTCTGACGCTAACTCGAAATCATGACTTCATGCTACTGGGCAATCACCCAGGAATCCAGCAACGCCGATCGTAAGGACCTATCGCTTTATGCATGTTTCCAGGCCTGGCGCCTTCTCCCATTTCGGTCCCGGTGCCGGCGGGTGCGCTTCACAGACATACCCGCCCGAAGCGCGTGGAAACCGTATGCGCCGCCCCGTTTTTTCCTGGCACCAGCAGGTCCACAAACTGCCGCTCGCCGCAGATGGTACCTTTTGTTTCACGAACACACGCAACGTTTCCGTCATTGAAAGTTTCGCAGTGGAAACCCTTCGACGTCAGCCGCTCGATGGCGGTCCCTGTCGCAACGAAGGCCAGATCCAGCCGGGCAACGCGGTCGATCAAGTCTTCAGCCTTCCAAGGTTCGTGAGGGAGGCTGGCGCTAGACCAGCCCGATCCTTCTGCGCCGGAAAATATTTTTCAGCGCCGGCTCGTGCCGCCCGCCTTCCAGATTGCGATCGGCGTCCACGATGGCTCGCGCGCCCCTCGCGAAATCGGTGAAGCCGTCGAGCTGGAAATGGCTTTCGAGAATGATGCGATCCGCCGTTTCGCGCCCGAGCACGGCTCGCACCTCCCATAGGGTCGCCGACCAGATCTGGCCGTTGACGTGCTCGTCGCCGCGCGGCCGGAAATTCCTGTAGGTATGCGCACTGTCGACCCTGCGCAGGCAAGGCGGCTCGCCGCCGCCGCTCAGTCCGGCCAGAAGCCCGTCCCAGCTCATGACCGAGTTGCGATAGCGCGGCGGTTTCTTCGACTCGAAAAAACTGGCGGCAAAATAATCGCCGAAGCCCTCGCCCATCGCCGCGGCTTCCCGGGACTGGCCGAAGTCGGGACAGATCGCATCCTGGATGGCATGGCCGAGTTCATGCAGGATGGTCTCTGCGTCCTCGGCGTCGTCGATGTCGCCGGTACCGAACGTGAGCATGCGCTCGACCGGGCTGTACCAGGAGTTGTCGTCACGGGTGCCGTTGACGTTGGCCTTGACCGGCTCGCGGAAGATGGCTCGCGCGCCCTTGTAACCCAACTGCTCCAGGTAGCGCAGCGCCGCATCCACATGGTAGTAGACCATCACTTCTTCGAAGCCATGTTCGTGCGAGCGCAGCGAAAATTGCAGGTCGGGTTTCCTCACCCGCATGTCGCGCGTTGGCGCCGTTGTGACTTTGTCGCCGGAGAGGGTGCCGCCGCCATCCAGGCCTTCGAGGACGACTTCGCGATACGCCACCGGCGGCGGGCGGCGTGGCTTCCTCTTCTCGTTGAGCAGCAGCGCATGGTCGCCGAGCGCGGTAACCGGGTTCGGGTCGAAAACCTGGCCGCGGCCGCGCACGGCCTCAGCCAGGTTGTCGTACTTGTTGAGGATGGCGCCGTTGCGGGCATCCAGATAAACGATCCATTCTTCACGAGGCGACGTGCGTATCAACCGCACCTTCCATGCAGGCACCAGCTCTTTTTCGCGGGGGAACCACAGCCTCTCGGTCTCGCGCGCGTCGCTGAGACGGTCGCGCTTCGGCAGGGACCGGCGCGCGCGGCGCACGGTTTCGTCGCGGCCGATGTTCTGCTCAAATCGGCCGGGCAGCAAGTGCGGCGGCACCGAGCGATTCTTTGACAGATATACCCGTCCGGCGCGATCCAAATGGACGGTCACATAACCGCGATGAACGCGATAACCATCGTGGATCTGCCTGAAGATGACATGCGTGGCGCCCAGGCTGCGGATCAAGCGCTGCACGGCGAGTTCGCTGATACCGCGCTCCAGCCCGAACAGCGCCGCATTGGCGACGACAAATTCCCGGGCGATGCCCTCCGGCGAGTCATCCCTCGCCGCCGTCCTGAAATTCCAGATTTCCTTCGGCGTGCGGTAGTATTTGCCCGGGACCGTCTTGTAACGGCCGCGCCGCAAATACAGGGCGGCGCTGCCTTTGCCTGTCATGTGCACTCCCCCCGATGCGACAACGTCAACGCGTCTTCACGATCACCGCGCTGATCCGGTCGATGCTGCAATCGCCATCAGACCTGCCACGAGCATTGCGACGACCGTCATTTTGCACGACTTCATTTCTCCGCTCTCCCTCGGTTGATACTTGCCCACGTAACGAGAACCAGCGCAAGCAGGCCGCTGATGGTTCTCAATCGATGAAACCCCCACCATTGATCGCGCAGCTCGGTCCAGTTGGCGGGCGGCCTGGCGCTATCCCAGCCCATTACGATCTCGTTGATCGGCTGATTGCCGAAGCGCGTGACCAGGCCGCTGAGTATGAGGAAAGCGGCGGCGACGATCAGCACTACGAACACCTTCCTGTTCCTTCTCTACAGAAAGGCCGAAATCAGGGTCAGCAATACGGCGATCGCGCCCAGAACAGGCATCAGCACGTTCAAGCCGCGGATCGCGTTCTGTTGCTGTTCCACGTAGGTCGACGGCGACAACGTCGCCGGATTGTAACCGGCCCAGATGACGAACATCCCGCCGGCAATCAGCGCTGCGAAAGCGATGTTTGCCAGTCGAACAGTCGAAAGCATCATACGGTTTTCCTTTTCATCATGGTCGTGGGAATTCGAATCCATCAAAGCTTGATGCCTTCGGCTGCGATGTAATCCTTGATGATGCCACCGATGTCGGCATCCGCCCTGAAACCCATCGCAGTACCCCGGTCGGTGCGGAAGCGGGCCGGAAAAGTCCTCACCATGTTGTTGATCCGCTCCACCGGTTTGAACATCACGCGCCCCGCCACTTCGTCGCCGGCAATGCGGCGCAGGGCTTCCGCGCCCTCCTTCACCGAGAACGTGATGCCGGGCAGAGTGACCGCGCGATTCGTTCCCCACGCGGATGCCGGCAGGTCGTGCGCATGAATGAAATCGTCGAGCACCTTGCCCGGGGAAAGTATCCACATCTCGATCGAGTCCTCGACCGGCACTTCGCAAACCATGCCGTTCAGCGGCTCCCTGAACATGCCGCTCGCAAAAGAAGTGGACGCCAGGTTCGGCTTTCCCGGGCGCACGACGATGGTCGGCAGCCGCAGGCTGCGGCCGTCGATCATGCCCTTGCGCGAGTAATCGCCGACCAGGTATTCGCCGATGACCTTTTGTGTTCCGTATGACGTTTGCGGCGTCGGCGTAACCGAATCGTCCACCACTGCGGGAAGCTTGCCGCCGAACACGGCCAGCGAACTGGCGAATACGAGGCGCGGCGGTGCGTCGAGATCGCGGCTCGCCTCCAGCAGATTGCGCGTCCCATCGAGATTGACCTGATAACCGACGTCGAATTCCGCTTCCGCATGGGCGCTGACCACGGCAGCCAGGTGAAAAATCGAAGCGGTGTCGCGGTCCAGCGCGGCTTCGACGACATCCGCGTCCGCGATATCCCCCTTCACGCATTTCAGCCGCGGATCCGGATTCGGTGGAAAATCGGCGTCGAACAGCTTGATCTGGGAAATAGTCTCAGGCTTGCCGTCCGGCCCGGCCAGCGTCTTGCGCTCCAGCAGCCGCAGTGCGAGCCGGTAGCCAAGAAAGCCGCCGCCTCCCGTGATGAACACTTTCATATCGCTTTCTCCAGGGAAAGAAAAATGTTACGCCAGGGGCGGTGAGTTTGCGGACGCGACGAAGTGCACAGTCAACCAGGCTTGCCTGCGCCGCCCACCGGGAGCCTTTGCAAGCGCTCGCGGTAACTCTCATAGTCGGGCAGTGCCCTCTCGTACGACGAAGACATCAGCGGCGACGAAATCACGAAGTCTGCCGTCGCGCGATTGCAGGCCACCGGGATATTCCAGACCACGGCGATCCGGATCAGTGCCTTGACGTCCGGGTCATGCGGCTGCGGCTCGAGCGGATCCCAGAAGAAAATTACGAAGTCGATGAGGCCTTCCGCGATCTTGGCGCCGATCTGCAAGTCCCCGCCCAGCGGACCGCTCTGAAGTTTCACGACGGGAGTCTTGAGCGCTTCCTCCAGCAGCTTGCCGGTCGTGCCGGTGGCAAGCAGTTCGTGATGGGCAAGCAGATCGCGGTTGTAGCGCGCCCACTCGAGAAGGTCCTGTTTTTTATTGTCGTGCGCGACCAGCGCGATGCGTTTCCGGGATGCGATTTCGGCGGCGATGGTGGTCATGGGAAAATCCTGGATGCGGGAAGCAAGCGTGTTCCCGGCTTCAGTATAGCGGGGTGTTCCGCACAAAGCAGGACAAGCATCCCCTCGCGGGGGCGGGCCCTGGCGGATTTCCGAACTGCGCAATCAGGTGAGTCGTCGCACCTGATCTCTACAAGTGGATGACCGTCCCCAGCATCTCGATGCTGCGGCTCTCGGCAGCGACACGTCCGACCAGGACATCGAGGTCGTCCGCGATGCCGAGAGCCGCCAGTGCTGCCATGATCATCTGCGTGGCATCGCCGAAACATCCGGACCTGCAAGCTTCGGGATTCTCGAACCCGGCGCGATCATGGTCAAGGACGGCGCCGTGAAGATGATCGGCCAGGAATACGATGATCGAGGCCGCCGACTCGGACAGCACTGACTTCGAATGATGGCACACCGCCACCGTTGCGATTTCGCTTGGCGTACGCCAGCGATGCAGCAAGGCCCCGCCCAATCGCGTGTGTGCCCTCACGAAGCCGGCGTAAAGGGGACTTCCAAAATCGTATCCGGAACGCACGAACCGGGACATCGGCTCCGGCTGCGCACAAATCAGCGCAATCGTTCCCACGTCGTGCAGCAGGCCGGCCGCATAGGCCAGTGAAACCTCGACTTCTTCGTCGGATAACCGCCTAGCTATCTCAGCCGCACAGTGCGCCGTGACCAGATATTCCAGCCACAAAGCGTGAATCAGCGAACGCTCGGATTGTTTGCAGGCGCCGCGCAGCCATTGCGCTGTCAATTGCGAAAAGGCGGCAGTGAGTACCGTGTCTGCTCCGAGACGTACGATTGCCTCGCTCACTTTGAAAATCGGCTTTGCCGAACCCGCGAACGCAACCGAGTTGGCGAGACCAAGCACGCGTCCCGCGAGAATCGGGTCGCTCTCGATTATTTTGGTAAGATCGCGGCCGGGGGTCGCCTAATCCTGATCCAGGCTCAGCAGGCTGACCGCCAAAGGCGAAATCGGCGCTAGAATGGCTCCGGCGTCCGCGAAGTGTTCCCAGTGTTCGAAGACGTCGGAAAGCGTATCCCTGTCCTCGGACGACAACATGTCGTTGCTCTGCGCCGGATTGGTGAATCCGGCATTGCTCAATACTTTCGACATCGACTCCTCCCCGCTCAATTCCATAAACGGCAGCGTGCATGGTTTTCTTGAGGTCAATGCCGCCGCGACCGGATTGGCGATAAACTGATTTCGCTAACAATCCGGAAAAAGCGCTGCGCAGCCGCAAAGCAAAGATAAAGGGGGAAACCGAATGGAACGGTCCTGGATGGTGATGTCAGCGCTTTACCTTGCAGTAAACCTTGGACCCGCTGGTGCTCAAGACGCGCCCGACATAGCCATTTTCAGTTTTGACGACATATCGTGCACGGCATGGACACGCTCTCAGAACGACAAGCTTTTGCGCGTTCAGTATGGAATCTGGTTCCGCGGATTCGTCTCCGGATACAATTTCGGCAACCCGGCCAACCAAGTCCAATTGCCTGCGCTGCCGGACCCGGCCGGCGTCGCCACGTATGTCGACAAATTCTGCATGGAGAATCCCCGCCTTGCTTTTGTCGCCGCAGCCGTACCGCTCGTACAGGATCTTCGCGAACACCGCATCCCGATTCCCGAGCGCAAGCCATAGGCCAGGTCGCGGCAACGGTGCCGGGATTCCCGGAAATGTTCTCCTGCTTGCACGGGGCAAGGAGATTCTTGGAGTCAAATACGAACGCGCCGGACGTAAACGCCCCTGCAAACAATCTGCCGCACGAAGTTGCACCGGTGTTCATCATGATATCGGCGGATGCGAAGATGTTGCCCTGGAAATCGGCGAAATTTCCGAGCGTGGCCGAAGTGCCGGCCTGCCAAAAGACGTTGGAAGCCTTGGCGCCGTTGATCAGCAGAATACGAGTGTGTGGCGCGGGAGATGCGGCGCCGGCCGCGGTGTCCACCGTGCTCGATGACTGAAAGATGAACACGGCGTTCGGGTTTCCCTGTGCGTCGAGCGTGAGATCACCCGTGACCAGGATCGACGTGACGGATTGATAGACGCCGGGAACAAAATAATTGTCTCCCTGCACGAATGCGCTCCCGGCCGCTGCACCCAAAGTAGTGCCAGCCGGTAAGTTGGTGGCCCCGCCCCGCGAACCGGCAGCCGGAGGCCCGGCCGGCGGCGTAATGTCGAGGAACGCCGCCCGCAAATCGGCGATGACATTAGTCCTGGAGGCTGCGGGATCAAATGAAGAGCTGATCACGGTGCCGGTGATCGTCGGGGGAGAGCCTCCGCAAAGACCAATGCCGCCGGCATTGTCGATTGCCACGGCGTTACAGGTAACGTTCGGATCCAGAACGGCGTCGCCGTTGATGTGGGAATTAGGAACGGTAGGGGTGTTGGTCACGCCGGCGGTTGCGGCAAACGCGGGCAAGCCAAGCTTGTCGAGGAACCTATTCGCAGAGCGTCAGCCCGATCCGCGACAGTGCGCACGCTCACCGAAGTATTGGTTCAGAGCCTGCAGCAATGCAGGATCGCGCAAGTGCTGATCGAAGAACTTCTGAAGCGCAATTCCCGGCTGGAGCAGGATCTCATCCAGGTCACGCACCGGGAAGAACAGGCCCGCCGCCGCTGCGGAAAAAATTCATGCCCATCTGGCCGAACCCCATGTTGTCGACGGATACGAGATCCGCGTAACGCCCAGCATCGGAATTGCCCTCTATCCTGCCGATGGGAAAAGCTACGAACGATTGATGAACAATGTCGACGAGGCGATGTATCGAGCCAAAGCCGGGAGCTGCAGTGCGTCGATCACAGCACTCCCGGACGGGAATCCGGCCGACAGTACTTCCGCCATCAGCGACGGCAGCAAAGTTCGCGGCATTGGCAGCGCACGATGAGCGCGACCTGATTCCAGATCAGGCGGTCCACACCCGGCGCCCACCACTCCTGATACCGGGTTCGTGCCCTCGTTCCAGCCGGGGAATGAACGCCGGTCCCATCTCATTTTTTCTCTCTGTGTGCTGGCACACGGACGCAAAGACCATATCGCTATAACCTTGTTTTATCAGAGCAGCAGACTCCGAGACTTCAGTGCTGCCGCCATGCTCGAGCGAGCGATGCGGGACACTTGGGAACCGTAAGGCCGGCGCTTCGCCGGCGGCGAAAATCCCCCTACAACAAGGAACACAAAACCATGAACTGGGAACGCATCGAAGGCAATTGGAAACAATTCAAAGGCAACGTCAAGGAGCAATGGGGCAAGCTGACCGATGACCAGCTCGACGTGATCGCTGGCAAGCGCGACCAGCTGTCCGGCAAGATCCAGGAAACCTACGGCATCACCAAGGAGGCGACGGAGAAGCAGATCGCCGAGTGGCAAAGCCTTCAAAAAGAAATGCATCACCCCAAGTAACGCAGCGTGGGCGCACACCTCTATCGCGCCCGGCAATCCCCGTCTCCAATACAATCCATGAAGGAAAGACAATGAAAAAATTGACTATTACCGCTATCGCGGCCGCGATCAGCCTGGCATTCAGCGCCGCCGCGATGGCCAACACCATGACGAGGTCCGAATACAAGGCCGCCAAAGAAAACATCAAATCCGAATACATGTCCGCGAAGGCAGCATGCGATCCGTTTGTGGCCAATGCGAAGGACATCTGCCTGGTCGAGGCCAAGGGCAAGGAAAACGTTGCGATGGCCGAACTCGCGCAAAAGAACCACCCGGGTCGCAAAGCTCACTACGATGTGCGCATTGTCATTGCGGATTCCGAGTACGCTGCGGCCAAGGAAAAGTGCGATGACATGGCGGGCAATGCGAAGGACGTTTGCGTCAAGGAAGCCAAAGCCGCGTACGTCGCCGCCAAGGCCGATGCCATGACGCAAAGGAAGACTTCGGCGGCGAACAAGACTGCCAAAGACAAAACCACCAGCGCGCGCGTAGAGGCACACAAGGAAATTGTGGACGCTCGCCAGGATGCAGCGGCGGAAAAGAATGGCGCCGATTACAAGGTGGCGATCGAAAAGTGCGACGCGCTTGCAGGCAGCGCCAAGGATGGTTGCGTGCACAATGCGAAGGTGCATTACGGCAAGTCGTAAGCTGCTCTAGCAGGCTGGCGCAAAGAAAAAGGACCCGGTTCGGGTCCTTTTTCATTTGCCGCGGAAAGTCAGGGCTCCAGCCCGCGCGTTTTTCAAGACTGCGATGGACGACGTGACATAGTCGTGGATCGCCTGATGCCTGGCCGTCACCAGCACCAGGATGAATGACAGCCATCCGAGCGCGCCCTTGACGATTGCCCGTACGGTGGCCTTGACGATACCCAGATTCGTTCCTTGAAGCGGATTTCCTCCTTGGTGATGCCGGATGGATAGGCAGTGCGCGATCCAACCACACCTGCAATTGCAGCAACCAGCATGACCAACAGGCCAATTACCGCCGATCCGCTCTCATTGCGGTTTACCCCAGCCAAGGCAAGGTAAAAGCCGAAGAGGAATCCGCCGCGACCGAGAGTCCGCCGGCCGCGTGCCGAGACGGCCGGGAAAGGACACCGGCATAGCGTACGCCTCTTTGACCCCGCAGGCCTCAGCCCGCCGATTTTGGCCTGAGGACCACCAGGGCTATGCCGCCGAGAACAGCGATGGATGCGCCGAGCAAGCGCAGCGTTACAGGCTCGCCGAGCAATATGATGCCACCGATAGCGGCAATGACCGGCACGCTCAGTTGCACTGTCGCCGCGCTGGTGGCGGTGAGGCCGCGCAAGGCGGTATACCAGATCGCGTAGCCGACGCCCGACGTGATTGCGCCCGACGCGATCGCGTATGCGATGCCTTCCGCGTCAACGCGCGCCGTGGCTTGCAGCGCCAGACTCAATACCATCGCAAACGGAACGGCTCGCAGAAAATTACCTGCGGTTGCGGCCAAAGGGTCACCGGCGCCTTTGCCGCGCAGCGAGTACGCGCCCCAGGCGATCCCGGCACCGACCATCAATATCGCGCTGCCCAGAGGCGGTGCGGACAATCCCGGCAGCAACAGGGCGATCAGCCCACTGAGGGCCATCGCAAGTCCAACGCCCTGCCATCCGTTCATGCGCTCGCCCTTCCACAGTCCGAACAGGATCATGGTGGCCTGCACGGCGCCGAACAGCAACAATGCACCCGTACCCGCGGACAGGTCGACATAGGCAACTGAAAAGGCGGCCGCATAAACAAAGAGTGCAAGCGCCGAGGGCCAGGTTCCTCCTTGCACGCGAGTGCCGGTGCGCATGCTCACGATAAGCCAGAGTGCGAGTGCACCCGAGAGCACTCGGATCGATGTGAAAGTCGCCGGGTCAATGGCAGTGCCCTTCAGCGCCATCCGGCAAAGCAGGGAGTTGCCGGCGAACGCGAACATCGCAAGCGAAGTCAGCACGAGGACTCGCGTTTGCGAATTCACAAGATGTTTATCCGGTTATTCTTGAACGACTTCAATATTACGGTCTTATGTCGCAGATCGATGTCCTGCGGGGCCCGACCCGATTGCGAAGATACCCCTTCCCTTGCCCGGCTTGCCGCCCGGCCAGACCGGATTCTGCGCGAGTTCCCGCCACGCGATCGGCGCACGCGCATTGCGCTCCGCTTCCCTGGGCGACTTGCGCGTGTCCCAGTGCGTGGCGACGTAGCGATTGCCGGTGATGCCGTTCGCCGCGTCCGAGCATAGCCAGACGATAGGCGGCGCCATCACCCCGGGGGGAATCAGGTCCTTGCGATCGAAGGCCGACTCCTTCGGCACCATCGGCGTGTCGGCGGGGCCACCGGGGACCACGACGTTCACCGTCACGCCCGTCCCCGCGAATTCCTCGGCATGGCCCGCGGCCATGGCTTCGAGGCCGGCCTTGGCGGGTCCGTAAGGATGGAATCCTCCGCGCAGCATGGTGAAAAAACTGGTGGTGACAGTGATGATGCGGCCCCAGCGCTGGCCGAGCATGGTGGGGATGACCGCGCGCGTCAGATACCACGCGCCCGAGAAATTCGTTGCGACGAAGCGCTGCCACATCTCCGGGGTGATCTCGTGGATGCCAACCAACCTCTCCAGGCAGTCGGCGCGGATCGCACCCATGCCCATGGCGCCGTTGTTGATCAGGATATGCACGCCGCCGAAGTGGTCCATCGCGCCGGCGACGGCCTCATCGCACGCGTCGTGATCGGAGATATCGGCGACCCGCGTGGATAAACGGCCGACCGCCTCCGCCGGCAATGACTCCTTGAGCCCGGCCAGTCCGATCTCGTTGATGTCGAGTGCGGCGACGTTCGCGCCTTCGTCGAGCAACGCCCGCACCAGTACGCGCCCGAAACCGCCGGCCGCGCCGGTGAGGATGACCACCTTGCCGTTCAGCGTGCCGTCTGACATCAGTCCTCCCTGGTCGATATAGTCCGGTTCTTCAGCGCTTGACGCCCCGCTTGCGATTCAGATGTCGAAGATAGCATTGACTATTTCCACTGAAAAGTTGGTTCCAACCGTCTTGCGCAAGCGCTATCTTAAGGGCTTATTTGCGTGTATCAATAATTTACGGTGATCCGACCCGTATTCTTTACGCCCGCGCAAGCTTGGACGCTTGCACGAACAACAAACGAGAATCGAGTACGAACATCGCAGGCCGAAGCGCAAGAATCTGTAACCTATGTCTTCGGACTACTCTGTTGCCGATCTCCCCTACCGCTCATTTCATGTGAAAGCCTTCCGAGCCACCAAGCAAGTACACAGACGACGGCGATTGTGCCCAATGAACTCGCAGCCATGGCGACCACCGAGGGCGGCGGAGGTGCAACGGTCATTCCAACCACCGTTAACGCAAGTATGAGAAGAGAGAGCATCGAGAACCAAACCTTCCTTGCCCGCGACAGCCTGGCGCCGGACACGAAAAGGTAGAGGCCGGCCATGGCAATGAACGCCTCGACTGCGAGCGCCACCGGCATGCTATGCCACAGCCCGAGACCCACTTTCATGGAACCGGTGCCCGCGATCGGCAACTCGGGTTGATGGACAAGTGCATCGAGAAGCCAATGCGAGAAGACCGCCGCGGCCACCAGAACCGCGGCACGGACCTTTGCCTGCTTCAGACGCGGATACCAGAGGTAAGTGGCAACGCCCGCCAGCGCCGACCAGCCAATGCTGGCCAGCAAGCCGTGCGAATAGGGAAAGACAAACTCTGGTTGATGAGTACTGGAGAAGTTGGCGGGGATGGTGACGGATTCCCAACCAACGAGAACAAGCAGCCAGAGAACGAAGTCGAGAAGGACGGAGGCAAAGATGAAGGCGCCAACGTTCACGCGCCTTTCGGCTCGCCCGATCGCCAGTGCTGCGCCTACATGACCTGCAAACATGGTGACCTCCGTGGCGAAAAGAGCCTGACGAACCCAGCTCGCCGGTACGCAACAAGCTAAGCCAAGCGACGTTGTTTGCGCGTCCGGTGCAACTGAAGGCTGGGCGGCTTGCCGCATCATGCGGGATTCGACGGGACTAGCTAGCGCCCTTGGCGACCCGCATTCTGGCACCACTTTCCGCGGTATCGCGGAAGGCTTACTGCCGGATATAGAGAACGCTGTCGATCGTAACGCGATTACCCTGTGGCGCAGCCACGGTCATCGTCTCCGGCGGCTGCCCGCCGATCCGGATGATCAGTTGATTGCCTTTCACGGTATACCGACCGGAATTGCCGGGATCGGCGCGCTCCGCCGCATCGAAATCGAATCGATCCGGATCGCCTCCCGGCACGGCCAGGTTGTCATACGCGCGATAGACCCGTCCGCTGGCAGACAACAAGTAGTAGTGGAATGCCGCGACATACCTTCCATAGCCAACGGGCCTGTTCAGGTCGACCACGTACTTCGGCTTCGATCCCATGTAGAGTCCGGCGAACTTCGCGCCCGCGGGACCCGGGCCTTCCGCCGCCGAAGGAACTGGAGTCCCCGCTTCAACGAGAAGCGATGCCGAAAACTGGTTGAGCGGCGCAACCGCGCGCTGCCAGGTCTGCGGACTGCTCGCGGACGCGTCGACGATGGCCGCCATGTTCCCGGCGACGACCACCATGCGCATGTGCTGCCGGCCGGTGCTTTCGACGAACTGCGCCGTAAGAGCGGTCTGCGCTACGCGCCCAAATGCCGGCGGCCCAGCGACATTGCCTTCCTGGTAGCGGGGGTCGATCCATTCGCGCAGCAGCGATGCCTGGAACACTTGTTCGATATTGCCGTTGAACGCACGGAACGGATAGACCTGAAGACCTGCGTTGAATTCGTTAGCGGAAAAATCCTCGGGCGGATGAATCGCGCTGTGATAGAAGTTCGGCGGCGGGTCGTAGCGCAGTTCCGGTACCGGTTGCTGCGCATGAGCGACAAGAGATAGGAGCAGTACAAATCCGAAAAGAAGTTTTGGCATCTCGATCTCCCTTGGCACCGGACCGGACGTTTACCAGCATTCGCCCGGGTAAAGGGGACAGATTTATTTGGCTTCAATACTTTCGAAAGGCAAGCTACACCTTGTCTCGGAGAAAATAAATCTGTCCCATTTATTGCACTGGCCCTTCTTGACTTATCCCACCGCGCACGCCATAAACGCGAAACGAATCCGCTGGCAAGCCTCCAATAAACAATGAACAAGCCGCAAATCCGCTATTCCATCTTCCCCAGCAGCCCCGAAGCCCACCTGTTCGAAGTCCGCTGCACCGTCGACAACCCGGACCCCTGGGGCCAGGTGTTTTCGCTGCCGGCGTGGATACCCGGCAGTTACCTGATCCGCGAATTCGCCAAGCATGTGGTGCGCATCCGCGCGCAGAGTGGGCGCAAGCTGCTGCGCGTGGTGAAGCTCGACAAGAACACCTGGCAGGTCGAGCCGTTCGACGGCCCGGTGACGGTGACGATGGAAGTGCATGCATGGGACTTGTCGGTACGCGGCGCGCATCTGGACACGACGCATGCGTTCTTCAACGGACCTTCCGTATTCCTGAGAGTCGAAGGCCGCGAGGAAGAGCCCGTCGAGGTCGAGATCCTGCCGCCGAAAGGCGCGAAGTACCGGAACTGGGGCTTAGCCACGGCGATGCAACGCAAAAGCGCCAAACCTTATCTGTTCGGCACCTACGAAGCAGCGAACTACGACGAACTGATCGACCACCCGGTCGAGATGGGCACATTCGAACTGGCGACGTTCAAGGCCGGCGGCGTGCAGCACGACATCGCGATCACCGGCCGGCATCGCACCGACATGCGACGGCTGACGAAAGATCTGAAGACACTGTGCGAAACCCAGATCGAATTTTTCGGCACGCCGGCGCCAATGGATCGCTACATGTTTCTGATTGCCGCGGTAGGAGATGGTTACGGCGGCCTGGAGCATCGCGCTTCGACGGCGCTGATCTGCGCTCGCAACGATTTGCCGCAGGAAGGGATGGACAAACCGAGCAGCGGCTATCGCACTTTTCTCGGTCTGGCCAGCCACGAGTACTTCCACACCTGGAACGTAAAACGCATCAAGCCCGCCGCTTTCACGCCTTACGACCTCGATTGCGAAAACTACACCACGCTGCTGTGGGCCTTCGAGGGCTTCACGTCGTACTACGACGACCTGCTGCTGGTGCGCTCGGGGCTGATGCCACGCAACACCTACCTCGATACGCTCGGCCGCCATATCAGCTCGCTTCTGCGCACCAGTGGCCGCAAGAAGCAGACTGTCGCGGAGTCGAGCTTCGATGCCTGGATCAAGTATTACCGCGGCGATGAAAACACGCCGAATGCCGGCGTGAGTTATTACCTGAAGGGCAGCCTGATCGCGCTGAGCCTCGACCTGCTGATCCGCGAGCAGACCGGAGGCAGAAAATCGCTGGACCACGTGATGCGCGCGCTGTGGAAGAAATACGGCATGAAAGGCGTCGGCGTGCCCGAGGAGGGCATTGAGCAGATCGCAGAACAGGTGACCGGCGTAAAGCTGAAGCGCTTCTTCGATCAGGCCGTGCGCTCGACCACTGATCTGCCGCTGCAGAAGCTGCTCCTCACGGTCGGCATCGACATGGGGCTGCGTCCGCCGCGTTCAGGGGTCGACCGCCGCGAACCCAAAGCGGCGCGTGCCGAAAACGCCGCCGATCGCGGCGTCACGCTGGGCGTACGCACCGGCAACGAGGGCGGCAACGTACGCATCACCCATGTGCTCGACGGTGGCGCGGCGCAGAAGGCCGGGCTCGCGGCAGGCGATATCGTCATCGCGATGGATGGCCTGCGCGTCACGCCGGATCATTTCGACAACGAGTTGTCGCGTCACCGGCCCGGCGAGGCCGTCACGCTGCACACCTTCCGCCGCGACGAATTGCACGTAGTGGATGTGACGCTGGCCGCGGCGAAGCCGGACGCCTGGTCGCTGAGCGTCAACGGGGATAAGGAAGGTGCCCGCGCTCGCAGGCGCTGGCTCGGGATTGATTAAACACCTACACCCAACACAGAGGCACAGAGGACACGGAGGACACGGAGGAAAAAAAGTTCACGGAATATGGATCGTAAAAAACAGTCACAGCTGCACTTAATTTTATCGATTTCTCCTGCATCTTTATTACGCGTATGCTCTTCTCTGTGCTCTCCGTGTCCTCTGTGCCTCTGTGTTGGGTGTAAGTATTAGAGCAGCAGAGTATCGGAGCCGAGGCGAGAGATAGTGGGCAGGAGGTTGAGGCCCGTGCGGGCCTTGAGTTTGTGGGCGGAGGCGCGGAGGTTGGCGATTGTTACGCGTATCGGCGCGCCGATCTTCGCGACCACGACCGTATTGGCATCGCACGGCGGCAATACGAGCACGCGATCGTCGAATGCATTGCGGATGGGATCGGCGTTCGGTTTTGCATGTCTTCCCCGGCTCAGAAGATTCGTTACCATCATTCCCCCGCTATTCAAGCGGGCCCGGCACAGGCGGTAAAACGGCAACGAGTGCAACTGGCCCGCCCTGCCCCTGGCATCGAAGCCATCGACCAGGATGAGATCGAACTTCCGGCGCGTCGTCGCCATATATTTGTATCCGTCAGCGATTTCTATTTTCAATCTCGCCGACTCCTCCGGCAACCTGAAGAACTGCCATGCGTTCAGAACGACCTCATAATCTATCTCGACCACTTCGAGTTTTGCCTTCGAAAGATTGCGGTGCAGGAACCGGGTAATGGATGCCGCGCCGAGCCCGATCTGCAGCACGCTGCCCGGCCAGTTCCGATCCCGGCGCATCAGCAACGCCATCATCATTTCGCGGGTGTAATCGAGTTCGAGGGACCACGGACGTGAAAGCCGCATGGCGCCCTGGATCCAATGCGGGTCGAATTGCAAATAGCGGACACCGTCCTCCTCGTTGATCCTGATGGACATTGAAATACGCGCAGGGTGAATAGAAGAAGGGCGAAACCGGAAGGCCGCGATCTTACCTAAAACTTACATCCAGCGCAGAGGTCTGCGGCAAACCTCCGACGGGGACGACTACAATGCTATTATCTTGGCTGCTGCCCGCTAACCCGTTTTCGCGAAAATGCATAAAAATAAGGGCTTAGTGCTCAGCAGTGGCAGCGCTCAGTGCGGGGAAATCTGCTTGGCAAGTACCGCCGTCTCGTTTAAGTTTCACTTAAGAAACTCTGATTAATATCTTAAATAGAAAGTTTCAAATTAGACTGGCCAAACCGCGTTCGTGTTGTAGCCGAACGCGCAACGGGGCGTGACTTGCCGCACCCCAGTTCCTGGCGCGCTTCAATATTCCCGCCGCGCGATCTTCATTCGAAACTTAATTGCAGCAAAAAGGCGATCGCGCATCCAGGCGCCCGCAAAATAATTATGGGATCTTCAATGAATTGCGTCTTCCGCAGTCCGGGCATGAACCTTACCCCTTCCATTCTGCGCTCCCTGCCTCGGCGTGATTAGAGCAGCAAGCTATTGTGTGCGGTTAAGACCAGCCGCGCCCGCAGGTATACATGGCGCTACCGGATATCCGGCGGCACAACGTCGGCGGTCACGTCACGCATCGGAACATGGGTGGCTATGGCATCGGGCCACCCGGAATTTGGTGTCGGCGCCCGACACGGCTATCGCGAGGCTCTCCCGATACTGGAGGGATGCGAAATGCGCGTAAACGTCATTTGCGACTTCGACGGCACGATTTCCATTGAAGACGTCACAGACGGCTTGCTCGAGCGCTTCGCGGACAAGGCATGGAAAGACGTCGAAGCGCAATGGCTGGCCGGCAAGATAGGGTCGCGGGACTGCATGGCACGTCAGGTCGGCCTTATCGAGGCGGACTACGACAGCCTCGATCGCTATCTTGATACGGTCGAAATCGATCCGTCATTCCCGTCTTTTGTCGACAAATGCAAAGACTTCGATGAAATCGATTTGCATGTCGTCAGCGATGGGGTTGACTATGCCATCAAGCGCATTCTTGAAAACAACAGGCTTTCCTACCTGCGCGTAAAGGCAAACGCGCTGGTGGCGCTCCCCGGGAACCGATACCGCCTGGACTTCCCGCATTCGAAGCCGGATTGCGACGTCCAGGCCGGCACGTGCAAATGTGCGATCGCGCAAACCGGGGGGGGCAAGGCGTGGCGTGCAAACTCCACGCTTCTCATCGGTGACGGATTATCCGATGTATGCATTGCGTCGCACGCGGACTTCGTATTCGCGAAGGATCGGTTGCTCGAATACTGCATGGAAAACGCCATTCCCCATTTGCCATTCGCCACGTTTGCCGACGTGGAACGCCAGATCGCGCCGGTGCTCGTCGCGCTGAATGCAGCCCCTGTATCCAGAATTCATTTCACGGAGATTGCGAATGACGCCTGACGAGGAAATCCTCAAAGACGAAGCCAAATACTGCTCCTTTGGCGATACGGTCCACTATCTTGAACCGCCGAAGATCTTCGCGCGTTGCGAAGGCTCGTTCCTCTACGACACGGAAGATCGTCCTTATCTCGATCTGCAGATGTGGTATTCGGCCTGCAATTTCGGTTATGCGAATCCGAGACTCAATGCGGCCCTGAAGAAGCAAATCGATACGCTCCCCCAACTGGCGAGCCAGTACGTCCACAAGGAAAAAGTGGAGCTGGCCAAAGGGATCGCACAACGGGTCGAAAAGACCTGGAACATGAAAGGCCGCGTGCACTTCAATGTCGGCGGTTCGCAGTCGATCGAGGATGCGCTCAAGCTGGTGCGAAACGCCTGCGGCGGCAAAAGCCTGATGTTCGCCTTCGAGGGCGGCTACCACGGCCGCACCCTGGGTGCTTCGGCGATCACTTCGTCTTATCGTTACCGCCGGCGATACGGCCATTTCGGCGAACGCGCGCAGTTCGTCCCGTTTCCCTATTGCTTTCGCTGCCCGTACGGGAAGAAGCGCGAAGACTGCGGCCTTTACTGCGTAGACCAGTTCGCCAGATTGTTCGACACCGAGTATTACGGCGTCTGGGATGCGAAAGCCGGTGCCGCGGAATTTGCCGCCTTTTTCGTGGAGGCCATTCAGGGCACGGGAGGGTATGTCATTCCGCCGCCGGGCTACTTTGAAAAGCTCAAGCAAATACTGGAGGCACGCAAAATCCTGCTGGTCGACGACGAAATCCAGATGGGCTTCTATCGCGCCGGAAAGTTCTGGGCGATCGAAAACTTCAATGTAAAACCAGACGTCATTGTTTTCGGCAAAGCGCTTACCAACGGTCTCAATCCGATCGCCGGTCTGTGGGCACGCGAGGAGCTGATCAACCCGGAAATATTTCCGCCGGGTTCGACGCATTCGACGTTCTCGTCCAACCCGCTCGGCACCGCCGTGGCCCTCGAAACCCTGAAACTCATGTCCGAGACGGATTACGAAACCCTGACCCGGGAGAAAGGCGCCTACCTGCTCGACAATTTACGCGACTTGAAGCGCCGCTACCGGATCATCGGCGACGTCGACGGGATGGGCATGGCGCTGCGCATGGAAATCTGCGCTGACGACGGCTACACGCCGGACAAGGCGATCGTCGACCGCATGGTCGACGAAGCGATGAAAGCCGATCTCGAGGTCGGTGGCAAGCGTTACGGACTGGTGCTCGACATCGGCGGCTACTACAAGAATGTCATTACGCTCGCGCCGTCGCTCGACATCACCTACGAGGAGATCGATCTGGCCATGCAGTTGCTGGACCAGCTGTTTCAGCGGGTGACGCGGGGCCGGACCAGTTGACCATGGCAATCTCCCTGTCGAAGATCGCGGCGTTTTCAGACGCCCAATGGGACAATCGGCAATGATTGCCGCGAAACCGCATCCGGCCAAAGGCGGACGGGGCAGTCGCTGGCGGCAATTCATCTACCGCTGGTTGGGCAAAGATCCCTTATCGGGCGCTTCGGCCGAAACGGTTCGTAACGCGAGAAAGTCCTCCATTCCGGACAAAAGCTTTCGCCACGGCAACGGTGACGCGGCAGTGTTGCTGATCCACGGCCTTACCGGCACGCCTGTGGAAATGCAGGCTGTGGGCCGGGGGCTCGCGAAAGAGGGATTCAGCGCCTACGGCATGCAGCTTGCCGGCCACTGCGGAAGCGAAGACGATCTGCTGCGCACAGGATGGCGGGACTGGTACGACAGCGTCGAAAAAGCCTGGCGGGAGATTTCCCTGCGCCACGAACATGTATTCGTTGCGGGCCTCTCCATGGGTGCGCTGATGGCGATGCATTTGTCGGTACAGCATCCGGGCAGGATCCGCGGATTGGGCCTGTATTCCACGACGCTGTTTTATGACGGGTGGGCCGTCCCCAAGCTTGCCTTCCTGCTGCCGCTGTTTCTGCGCACCCCGGTTGGCGCGCATTACCGGTTTATCGAAAATTTTCCTTATGGGGTCAAGAACGAGCGTCTGCGCGAATACATTCACGCAACCATGATTTCCGGCAACAGCGAAGAAGCCGGCAACCTGGGAATGACAGGCCGCTCTTTGCGGGAGTTGCGACAGTTCATCAGCCTCGTCAAGACAGAAATTCCCGCGGTCCGCGCGCCGGCGCTCGTGCTGCAGGCCATGAACGACGACGTTACCAGTCCAAAAAATTCAGAATACCTGGTGCGTCATCTGGGCGGCCCGGCCCGCATCGAGTTGCTGCACGATTGCTATCACATGATCACCATCGATCAGCAGCGTGACGAGGTGGTCAGGCTCTCGGCAGAATTCTTTCGCAGTTGCGTGGACGTCCCGCGCAGCAAGGCTGCGAACAACCCGGTACCGGCCTGGAATCAGCATCAAATCGCCGACGCCCGTCAGCTTCCCTGACACCCGAAGCGCAATGGCCGCAGCCCGTAGGCCGCGCACCTGGGCACGCTTACTGCGCCACCACGAGCGCGGCGCCGCAAACGATCAGTGCCAGCCCGATCCAGCGCCTCGGATCGACCGTTTCATTCAGCAGCCAGCGCGAGAAGAGGGTTACGGATACAAAGCTCAGCGCACCCAACGGGTAAGCGGTGCTGATGTCCAGCCTCTGGAGCGCACCCGTATAGAAAAGCGCTTCGAAAATGAAGAGCACAACGCCCAGGGTTATCCAGCGAAATTTTATCGCCGGCACGACAGCAGAGCGCTTGAGGCAGACTTGCGCAATGCCCTCTATCACGGAGCTCAGGATGACCAGGAGAATGCCTGCCAGCGTAGCGCTCATGTCCCGGGCTCCGAGCCGGCCAGCGGCCTGCCCTGGCTGAGCAGCCAGACGCCGGAGAGTATGCAGAAGATACCGGCCACTTTTATGGGCTCGATTTGCTCGCCGAACAGAGGGGCGGAGAAGGCGCAGACCGATATGTAGCTAAGGGAGGTGATGGGTTGCGCATAGCTCAGATCGGCATGTTCGAGCACCTTCAGCCAATTTATCAATTGGCAGACGAACACGCCCACCAGGACAAGTATGAGGGGTTGCCGAAGCGCAGCATCGACCGCCGGCCCGAGGGAGGCTGTGGCGGGCAAC